>NZ_AP019810.1:1260000-1340000 GCF_013394305.1 Enterococcus mundtii
AGAGCCGCCTTCGCCACTGGTGTTCCTCCATATATCTACGCATTTCACCGCTACACATGGAATTCCACTCTCCTCTTCTGCACTCAAGTCTCCCAGTTTCCAATGACCCTCCCCGGTTGAGCCGGGGGCTTTCACATCAGACTTAAGAAACCGCCTGCGCTCGCTTTACGCCCAATAAATCCGGACAACGCTTGCCACCTACGTATTACCGCGGCTGCTGGCACGTAGTTAGCCGTGGCTTTCTGGTTAGATACCGTCAAGGGGTGAACAGTTACTCTCACCCTTGTTCTTCTCTAACAACAGAGTTTTACGATCCGAAAACCTTCTTCACTCACGCGGCGTTGCTCGGTCAGACTTTCGTCCATTGCCGAAGATTCCCTACTGCTGCCTCCCGTAGGAGTTTGGGCCGTGTCTCAGTCCCAATGTGGCCGATCACCCTCTCAGGTCGGCTATGCATCGTGGCCTTGGTGAGCCGTTACCTCACCAACTAGCTAATGCACCGCGGGTCCATCCATCAGCGGCACCGTAAAGCGCCTTTCAAAACGAAACCATGCGGTTTCGATTGTTATACGGTATTAGCACCTGTTTCCAAGTGTTATCCCCTTCTGATGGGCAGGTTACCCACGTGTTACTCACCCGTTCGCCACTCCTCTTTTCCCGGTGGAGCAAGCTCCGGTGGGAAAAGAGGCGTTCGACTTGCATGTATTAGGCACGCCGCCAGCGTTCGTCCTGAGCCAGGATCAAACTCTCATAATATGCTAGTTCCTCACAGCGAAAGCTGATGTGGAACTGTAGTTCGAAATTTACTTTCGAACATCATATAGTTCATTTGTTAAGCTCAATTGTTTGCTAGCATATTGCTTGCTTGTTAAAAATGTTTGTTGTCTTGAATTGAATCAAGACGCCCTACACATTTGGTTTGTCTTACTTTGTTCAGTTTTCAAAGGTCTACGTGATAATTGAAACACAACTGTCTCAGCTTATCATTTGTGATTGCCTTAGCAACTTTTATATCTTAGCAAACTCTCGAATGATCGTCAACTATTTTTTAAAAGTTTTTTGAACTCGTTTTTCACGAGATCGTTTTAGCAACTCACTTATCATAACTCACCGTTTGTTATTTGTCAACATGTTTTTTTGTTTATTTCTTAATAAAATCAACATCTAAAAACTCATCTCTCATAACCAACTTCGTTATATTATCACATGGAATTATGATTGTCAATAAAACTTTTAAACAAATTTCATGATTGTTTTCATGTTTCAGCAACGTTGACTATACTATCATTAAAAAAAAGATTGGTCAAGGTAAAATTTAACTTTCACTGCACCTAATCTTTTTTTATTTATTTCATTCCATTTCTATTTCCTGATAGTTGAAATAATCAAAATCAGCATAGCTCCCTCCTCTTACGTTTAAATCATGCACACCAATACCAACAAAGTTTCCTGTAAAACCACCTGTTAGTGTCTGCACATCAATTTCAGCACCGATTTTTTTCCAGTCTTGCGAACGTTTCACATAAAATTGTCCAAAAGTCTTTTCAACAACTACTTTAATCACTGTCTCTCTTCCTCTTAGCGGATAAATTTCAGGCCTAATCGTAACATGACCGTCAACTGCACTAAGTAATCGGAGACACTTCCCTATCTTTTCATCCCAGGTCATACAGCAATAATAATAATTTTCTTCATTTAAAAAAAGAAGCAGCCCAGCCATTTGGTTGAAGTGCTTTGGCTCATATTCCATCTTAGTTTGTGCAATAAATGAAAACGTTGTTTGCCGTATCGCTAATAAGTGTTGGTCAAACGTTGACTGCAGTGATTCTCCTGCGAGCATTCTTAGATAGCCATATCGGCTAGTCAAATCGCACCAAGTTATGTTTGGTAAACAACGACGAGCGTTCCAACTTTTTTTCATTTCACCTGCAAAATCATCAAAAAAACAAGCATTGATCTTTTGGATCACTTTCTCTTGTGTTGGAATGGTGACGATCTCTCTTGGTTCATTTCCTCCTTCTTTTATCCGCAACCAATAGTCTTCCGTCCAATACACTTCTTGAATAGCTGTTTCTCTACCTAAGATAGCAACACCTTCGATAGGGCGAGTACAAAGATGGACTATATACCATCTGTCGAATTCTGTTTGAACTAAACTTGCATGTCCCGCACATTGTAAACTTGAGCTTGGATAACCACTTGCTGTCAACATTGGATTTTGGGGATCGACTTTGTATGGTCCTAACAAATCACGACTACGACACACGGTAACAGCATGTCCACTACCAGTACCACCTTCAGCAGTCAGCAAATAATAGTAATCATTGACATAGTAAAGATGAGGTGCTTCGGTCTTTGCGAGTTCGGTTCCTGTAAAGATCGTGTGAATCGACCCGACTAGTTGTTTTTGTTTTGCATCATATTCTTGAATGACGATCCCTGCTGATTTATTAGGTGTAGTTAGTCGAAAATCCCAGATTTCATTCAAAAGCCATTTCCTACCTGTACGTGGATCATGAAAAAGCGAGGGATCAAAACCACTACTATTTAGATAGATTGGACTTTCCCAAGGTCCATTGATATCCTCTGCGATCATCATGTAATTGTGGGTGTCTTTAAAAGGACGTGTTACGCTTTTAACCTCTGTATAAATAAGATAAAATCGCCCAGCTGAGTAACTGATTTGTGGCGCCCAGATACTTCCATTGATTGGATGACCCTTTAACGATACTTGATCAGTTAAAATATCTGTTTTATGTTCCCAATTAATCAGATCTGTCGATTCATATACACGAATACCTGGTAACCACTCAAAAGAAGAAACGATCACATAATAAGAACTACCCACTTTCAAAATATTCGGGTCCGGATTAAATCCTCGAATGATTGGATTGACTACTTTACTTTGAAACATTTGATCTACACCTTTGCTCTATTTTTTGGCGATACATACTTGAACCCGCTGCTAATAGATAGAAAAAGACAAAAGGGTACGCAATGAATTGTGTACCGAACAACAGCAGGACTCCTGAAATCAAATAAATGAGTGCCGCCATCGGACTTGCTTTTCCCTTCAACGATAGATAAAGAGCCAGACACAGCCCAACCAATGAGAGGAATAGGCTAACGTTAAACACCCCCGTCATGCTCCGTAGTGACTCAAAGGTTTCTTTTACACTACCAAAGCCCTCTAATGAGAGAGCTTGGTATGTTTCTCGGAAATTTGAAAGAGACATTTGATTGAAGGTCACAGCAATCCCACCAAAAAACAACAAAGCGGTAGACCCACCGATCAAGCCAAAAGTTATTTCCCATTTTTTCGTCATCTAATCGACCTCCGTTTCCACAGTAACCCATGATTCGCGACAAATTCCCCTTTGATACCTATTATTTTTTTCATAAAAGCGTGCTGTTTGTCTGTATTGTTTCTCATCCCAGTCATGCCAGCCACTTTGGTAGACATGCGCTCCTACATCACACTCTTCAAATGTCACCTGAGCATACGGACGCCAAGGTCGACCTAAATAGATAGAAGGTGCCTCGTAATCTGCGATGATTGCACACCTAAAAAAAAGAAAACCTCGTTCTTGTTCTTTTACCGTTGAAGCGGCTGTGATATAACCATTAGAAGAACTAACCAAACTGTGGATGAAACAGCGGTAAAACAACGCATCTGCCCCACCGAAAATAAAGTCCACCGTCCCTTCGATCCAACATCGTTCATAAGATTGCCGACAATACTTACGCTCCTTTAACACTGGGGTAAAAAATGGGCGACCATCTTTTTGAATCGGAGGCAACGGTCCTGTGCATAATGTATCTTGTTGCCCGCACAACCGACAATTGATCAACTGGACTTGATGGGCATAATTGAATAGCGCGACTGCTTGACCTACTTGTTCTCCTGCACCAGCGTTATTGATGATTTGTATATTTTCGAGACGAATATTTTCTCCTTCAAGAAATAGTGTCGCGGTTCGAAATGTTTCTCTTGCTTCACCAGATGAAAGTGTTTGTTTCGCAAAACGGCATCCAACAATCTTTACTTCTCCTTGTCCAAACATTTGGAAATTTGACAGCCGACATTCGATATATTCATGATAGACCCCTTCTCGAATGATCATGGTCTTTTTTACGTAATTCGGCAATGAGCTAAGATGAGCAATTCCTGCTTGAATGGTCTGATAGTCTGCTTTTCTTGGAATCGGGTCGATCACGATTTCTGTCTTCATTATAGGTACTCCTTTAAAAATGCTTGCCACTTCATTCGCATATCACGTGTTTCAAAGTGTCCACCATTTAAAGAGTATCCTTGAAAATTCGTTGGCACTCCCAATTGTTGATAATACAAATCTAGCTGTTTATTCAAGCGACAGACGCCTTCTGTTGGACACATTCGATCGTTTTTCCCTACTATAGTGAGGCGTTTACGAGGAGCAATTTTTTGCTGAATAGCTAGGGTCGTATACTCCGTCAATAAATCAGGAACATAATAATAGTAACCGTGGTAGTCTAACATTTGATGTTTCAAGAGTGTTTCAACCTCTACTTGGCTAGCTAGGTCAATACATACTTTCACACGTTCATCCAATGCACTTGTCCACCAACTTAATAGTCCACCCATAGATAACCCGATCGTTGCGATACGTTGTGTGTCAATATCTTCTCGTGTTTCCAAGTAGTCGATCAAGCTTAGCACATCAAAGATCCGCATTCCCCAAAGTGTTCGTCCTGTTAATAAGAATCGCTTAAAAAGTTCACTTTCAGCAATTCCGCCGCGTTCTTCAAATCCCCAAGCATCAATCGCCCATATACCATACCCCATACTCGTCAAGGCCTTTGCAAACGAAGGTTCTACAAAATAGGATGCACCTGCTAGTAATTCACTTTTTCCTAGTGAAAAATCACCCCCATGTGAATGCAGATAGATCACAGCAGGCAAAGGTTCCTTCTTTTTTACTGGATAAACATAAATGGCAGAAACAGGTTCAAGATCATTTAATATCAATTGATAATACTCAATTACTTGATCATCGATGATTTTTTGTGATAAACAGCTACCACTCGGTCTCAAGCAACGTGCGTCTTTCCCTAAGTACTCGATCAACTCCATTTTATTTAAGTTCCTTCTATAACAGATACATTCTTTTTATCCAACTCTGTCGATCGCATACGTTTAATTTCGATATCTTCCGAATCTTCAATCATGATTGCTGGTCCTTCATGATGATCGATCGTGATCTGCTGGAAAGAAATATGCTTACCAAACCGCACATAAAATCCTTGTTGGCGCATGGGTTCTAAACCTGTCATCATAGCTGGCACGCCCGCTTTTGCATCTTTTGCCATTGATATATCGACATGATCGAAAGAAATGTCTTGAACCGCTTGTTCTGCTAGACCATAAATAAATCCCGCGGAAGCATGAACATTTCGAGCAGTGATCGATGAAAAATGAACACGTCGAACTTGTGGCGTTCGCTCATCGATTGGATACACTTCCTTGTCCCAGACATAAGGATCTTTGCCACGAGGCCCGCAAAAATAATAAAGATTGATGACAAACGGACACAGTACTTGATCCATGATCAAATTAGTTACTCGGACATCTTCGATCATTCCACCTCGACCTCGGCGTGTCTTTAATCGAATTCCACGATCGGTTTGTTGGAATACACAGTTCGAAATCGTTACATTCCGAATCCCGCCACTCATTTCACTGCCCAAAACTACGCCACCATGACCGTGTACCATCGTACAATTAGTGATCGTGATATTTTGACAAGGCACTTTATTAACGACATCCTCTGTCCCTGCTTTGATCGCAATACAGTCATCGCCCACATCAATATGGCAATTACTGATATGCACATTATGACAAGACTCTGGATCAATACCGTCTGTGTTCGGCGAATCAGCAGGATTACAAATGACTACGTGATCGATAGTCACATCTTGGCAATGATTCGGATGGATCGTCCAACTTGGTGAGTCGACCAACTGGATATCACGAATCGTTACTCGTCGACAATGATCAAAACCAAGCAATTTTGGTCGCGGGTACTCAAGTGTTTCATGCTCCTCTCGAAAAATGCGCCACCAGTTAGGACCACTACCATCTAATTTCCCTAAACCAGTGACAGCAATATTTTCTGCATGTTGCGCATAGATACATGAAGCATAGACCTTTTTAGGTACCCCCTCCCAGCTGGATAAAATGGCTGAATACTGGGCTGGGTCATCTGTAAATTTCAATACTGCTCCAGGAGAAAGATACAACTCCACATTACTTTTCAAGCACAATGGCCCCGTTAAAAACTGCCCACTTGGAATGGTTACTCTTCCCCCACCTGCTTCTACTACTTGATCAATGGCTTGTTGGATCACCGTCGTGTTGAGTATATCGACTGAGGCACCTAAGCTTAAAATATTTATCACCTAGATACACCTTCCACTTCTACTAAGGCTTGCAAAAAAGCCCCAACACCTTTTTGATCATTACATACGATTGGCTCACTAATATAGTAGGCATAAGAACCATCTCTTTGGTCCGCCCCGCCTAGACCTGCAACTTGGCAATTTTTATTCAGATTCAACCAGCCTTCTTTTGTTTCCAAAACAAATTCATCAAATAAGCCTTGATAAGATTTTTTCAACTGAGGAAACCACACTTCCTTCTCCAATATTCCTATGCGAATCCCCTTTGCCATCGCATAAACGAACATGCTGCTTCCTGAAGCTTCTAGATAATTACCTTTACGGTTCGTTTCGGTTGTTACTTGGTACCAGGTGCCAGTTTCTGATTGATAAGGTAACAATGCTTCTAATGTGGATGTCAGAATCCGCCCCAATAATCGACAATCCACTTCTTTATGCAACAACTCGTAAGTATCAACACACGCCATCAAATACCAACCAATTGAGCGGCTCCAAAAATGATGAGATAATCCAGTTTCTGTATCCGCCCAAGGTTGGACCTTTTTTTCATCCCACGCATGGAACAATAAATTCGTTTTTGAGTCGAACAATCGCTGATAACTGATCTCGAATTGACATAAAACATCTTGATAGTCTTTTTTCGACGTAAAGGTTTGGATATATTCCGCATAAAAAGGCGCTCCCATGTACAATCCATCTAACCATATTTGCCAAGGATAGATTGCCTTATGCCAAAATACACCTTCAGATGTTCGTGGGTGATTCAACAATTGTTTGGCGCAAGTTTCTGCTGCTTTGCGATATTTCTCATCTCCTGTTTCTTTATAGAGTATAAAGAACAGTTTTCCGGTATTGATATGGTCGATATTGTATTCTTCTAATTCATAGCCTTTGATCGATCCATCTTCTTGTACGAAGTAATCAATGTTTGTTTGGATGAAGTCTAAGTACTTCTTCTCCTTTGTTTTCAGCCATAACAACTGAAATCCTTTCAAAACAACGCCATAATCATAAGACCATTTTTGTTTATATCCTTTATCTAGATACAAATAGGGTGTACGCGCCATAATACTATCTGCTAATTTCTCTGACCAATTCAATCTTCTTCCTCCAATCAATCATTTTAAGAGAGAAAGGGTTGCGGTTGGAAAGGTTACAGCCCTTTCTTGATATATCTACTATTGCTGTGCAGCTTTATAAGCCTCTTCGTATTCTTCAGCAATTTGATCGCCACCTTGGGCACGCCAATTGCTGATTGCTTGTTTGAATCCATCTTCATCTATTTGTCCCATAATATATTGGACAGTTGCATCGATCATGATTTTTTCGATTTCTGAACCGACTTCATTGTTTTTCTCTGAATCTAATGGAACCGTTGGATCTAACACAACAAACTGTTCATTTTCCTTGACTAATTGATTGGATAATTCTTTCTCTGGATCAGCATCTTTAAACGAAAATGTGACTTCACTTGGTCTTGAACTAGACAATGGTTGCACTTCCTGTTGCCAAAGGTCCATGTCGATATATTCGATTGCGCCATCGTCTTGCAATTGGTAATGTGTTCCTTCAATACCACCTGTCATCAATTTATACATATCTTCTTCTAATAAATCATCGACAAACTGAAGTAATTTCTTCAATTGTGCTTCATCTTTGACCGAGGATTTAGGAAATGCCAATAATCCCCCTACGCCATTTCCTTCTGACCACACATGATAATCCCCATCTTCACCATCTGATATTTTATTTACTGGCACAAGCTCCATCTCTGGTTGAATATCTTTCCCCATATTTTTTAGGTTTTTGATATCGATCATCCCGGTATAGATCCCTGTCTTACCTTGTGCAAATTGTTCCTGTTGGTCTGTCTTTTGAGTCACTGCAAAGTCTTGCGCTAAGTAACCGTTTTCAAATAAATCTCTAGAAAAATCCATCGCTTTCTTATATTCAGCTGTATCAAATTCGGGAGTAAATTTCCCGTTGCTCTCTACTTTCCAACCATTTGGTGCGCCGTAATACGAAGTGAATAATTTGAAGCTTGTATAACGGATATCACTTGGCGCGCGATCGCCAAAACCAACCGTATCATCGACACCATTGCCGTCTGGATCATTTTCTGTGAATTGTTTTGCTACTTCATAAAGTTCATCCAATGTATCTGGTACTTCTAAGCCTAGATTATCTAACCAATCTTTCCGGATAACTAAACCTGCACGGGCATAGTCTTTTTGCATAGGTACGCCATACAATGCACCATCGATACTTGCCGCTTCGATTCGATCCTCTGATATTTTACTTAAATTTTTATAGTCAGCTAAATAATCAGACACATCCCAGAAAACACCGGACTTCAATGCATTTCGTACAGAGGAATTTTTTAGCATAGCAATTTGTAGTGTCACGATATCTCCCAGCTCATTTGAAGCTAATGCAGTGGTCAACCGTTCCTCTTTTGACGCATCAGGAATCCAGTTAAACGTCAATTCTGTATTGGTTTTCTCCTCGATTTTATCAACGATCGTATCATTAGGTGGTGAAGCTGTATGTAAAATGTTCAACCACGTGATTCGCGTTTTCCCATCCTCTGTATCTGCGGATGTGTCACTTGAATCATTGCCACAAGCTGACAAAGCAAGTATGCTGAGTAAACCGATCCCTGCTGTTACTAACGTTTTTTTCTTCATAATTGTTCTCCTTCACTGAATGTATTTTTATCTATTGCTACTTCTTTCTTTTTAAGACGATCAAATAGTTGCACCGCTGTCCAAGTGATGGCAAAAAAGAAGAAGCTACTCCCCATGAACGTCAACATACCCGGCATCAAGCGAATAATTATCGCTTAACTGCCAATAATGATCAACAGTAAAACGAGTGAATAATGTAACTGAGAAAAACCGAATAAAAAAGCCATTTTGATTTTATAAAACATCCCTTGCCATTGGTAATGGGCCATAATTGGGAAAATATATAGTGCAGATAACACGTAAAAAAAGCTAATGACCAAAATCACAACGCGTAAATACCAATTTTGGATATAGGCAAGATCTACGTATAAGACGAAAGCAACTGAAAAATACAACCAACTGATCAACAACGTTTCTTTGTAGTTTTCTTTAAAATAGTGAAAGTACGTCTGTGTCAGTGGAAAATCCTCAGATGAGCGTAACCACTCCCGGATTACTGAGACCATTGCGTAAGACGCTGGACCAAAAGTGAATAGTCCGAGACCCAAAACAACTAATATTCCCCACAAAAAATTTAAGTAAATGAGTTGCAGGAGTCTGATTAATTTTTTATTTGTACTCTCTAACTTTTGCAACATCTGTTTGCTCCTTTTCTAGTACACACCGTCTTCACCCAGTTTTTTTGCTACCTTGTTCGCAAGTATGACCATAAACAAGCCTACTACACCTTTGAACAAGCCCATTGAAGTACTAAAACTTAATTGTCCATTTTTCAATCCAGCAGTATAGATATATGTATCAAAAATCTCTGCCACACTGCGATTCAACGAATTGAGTAGTAAGTACATATGCTCAAATCCTAGGTCAAGTGTTTGACCTATTTTCAAAATCAACAAGGTAATGATCACTGGACGGATCGCAGGTAATGTCACATGCCATGTCTTACGTAAACGTCCTGCGCCATCTATTTCGGCTGCTTCATATAATTGCGTATCTACTGCGGTAATCGCAGAAAGGTAAATGATTGTTGACCAACCGAGTTCTTTCCAAATCACCTGTCCAATGTAGACTGTTCGTGTCCAATCAGGTGATGTCAAAAAACTTATTTTATCTAACCCAATACTGGCCAAAAATTCATTGATGACTCCACCGTCCACATTTAAAAAAACATAGGTGATCGAGACGATGATGACCCAAGACATGAAATGTGGAATGTAAATGATTGTTTGGATACTATTCTTGAATCGCTTGCTGGTTACTTCATTCAATAGAAGCGACAGAATGATCGGCATTGGGAAAAAGACAAAAATATTCAGTCCAAACAAAATCAGCGTATTCCTCAACAACATAAAAAATGTTGGCTCAGTAAATAAACGAATAAAGTGCTTGAAACCAACCCAAGGACTCCCCAGAATCCCCAGATAGGGTTGATAGTCTTGGAACGCAATCACTAAGCCACCCATAGGTAAATATCTGAAAACAATGAAATAAAGGATTCCTGGAAGAATCATCAAGTACAAAAATTTATTCGTTTTGATTCCAGCAATCGTCTTCCTTCTTCTTTTTGTTCGTTCTTCCTTTTTTGATAAAGTAATTGAACCTAGCTCTCTTTTTACACTCTCCATAAGCCCTCCTTGTTAAACATTGTGTGACTTTATTCGCTATCCACAGCATAAAGGAAGAAAAGTGATTCCGTATATAATCATTTTCACTGACGTAGGTAACTGGCGATCATCACTTGATTAATCACTTTTCTGCTTCATCTGTTTGATTTTTTAGGAAATGCCCGTTCCATCTATATGAAACCTCCTGATTTACCCTCCCTAAAAAATGATTATGTACGTAATTTCAAGCAGATGATAGATTGGAGGTACAAAAATACTTATGGTTTAAAGAAGGGTTCTCTCTAAATGAAAAAAAAGGTTTCGCTTGGAGAAAAAAGCTTTACGATTTTTAATTCTATTTTTCTACTATTATTAGCTTTGATCTGTATCGTACCGTTTTTAAATATCATCGCCACTTCATTTGCTTCTACACAAGAAGTCGTAGCAAAAAAATTCATCCTTTTCCCGACTACGTTTTCTTTAGATGCCTATCGTTACATCTTATCTACACCAACGATTTTTCGAGCTTTAGCTGTTTCTATTGGTGTTACTGGGCTTGGGACAGTCGTCAGCATGTGCGTGACTTCATTGATGGCCTATGGATTATCACGTAAATATCTTTTTGGGCGAGGCTTTTTTAACTTTATGGTTGTCTTCTCCATGCTCTTTAGTGGTGGAATGATCCCGACATTCTTAGTGGTGCGCTCTTTGGGGTTGATCAATTCGTACTGGTCGATGATCCTACCTGTAACTGTCAACGCCATGAACATGATCATCATGCGTAACTTTTTTCAAGCTTTACCTAATAGTTTAGAAGAATCTGCCAAAATGGATGGCTGTACTGATTTTGGGGTCTTTTTCAAAATTATGTTGCCTCTTGCTTTACCTTCTATTGCGACGATTTCACTTTTTTATGCTGTGACCTATTGGAATACTTATATGACGGCGATTTTATACATTAACGATTCCTCAAAATGGCCGATCCAAATCTTGTTACGTCAAATTGTGATCGTGTCAAGTGGAATGCAAGCAGAAAGTAGTGCTGTCGATATCATCCCGCCGGCACAGACGATCAAAATGGCCGTCATTGTAATTGCTACAGTGCCAATGTTGGTTGCTTATCCGTTTGTTCAAAAGTACTTTGTGAAAGGGGCATTGGTCGGCTCTGTCAAAGGTTGACCCTTTCACACTTAAAGATACGCGTAAAAATAATTATTCATTTAAATAGCACGATCTAAGAAAAATTCATTTTTCAAAGATCGTGCTATTTCTCGCAATCGAAACAACTATTTTTCCTAAGTAACTTATGTAGGACTTTAATGATCGACGTTCACTAAGTTGTCCTCAACGGTTTTTCTTACGGTACTCATCAGGAGTGACGGATTCTTTCTTTTTGAAAAAGCGAATAAAGTTTTGTGAGTTACGATATTTGAGTCTTTCTGCAATTTCTTTCACGGATAACGTCGTTTCTTTCAACCATTTCTTAGCGATCTCTAAGCGGTAGTTCTGAATGAAATCTCCAAAGTTTTCACCGGTTTCTTTCTTGAACACATTACTCAAATAGTTAGGATTATAGTGCAGACGGTCTGCCACCATGTCTAGTGATAGATCACGATCGTATTCGCTACAGATGATATGGATCATTTTTTCTGATAACGATTTAAACTCTTGCTCCGTGATTTCTTGAGCACTTTTTGTGATTGGTTGAACAAATTGTTCTAACAGCAATTGTTCAAGTTCTTGAGAATGATAAGTATGTAATACCTTAACATATATTTGCTTCAATTCTTCAAACTGCGTAATATTCACACCCAATAGTTGTCCCAACTGAACAAATTCATTGACTAACCGAATAGCTACAACTTCTCGATTCAATCGATTTTTATTTTGAGTGAACATCTCAATGATCAATTCGTGAAGAAGGTGACTGACGTGTTCGTCTCCTGAACGGATGGCTTCAAATAAACGATTTTGTTGTTTCAACGGATATTTGATCAATGTCTTCTCCTGCTGCTCTGAGATGATTTCATGGTAGAACACAATTGAATTTGGTCCAGTGTTTACCCGATGGTATAAGGCTTCTTTCGCTTGGTCGACAGATTGCTTACTGTCATTGAGCGTAGTAAAACATTCACTGATCCCAATGCTAACAGTCAATTTGAGATATTCTTGAATCATTTTTTGGATCTGACGACAGTGATCCATTACTTTTTTATTCGCGAATTCTTCTTCTTTAGGAATTCGATAAATCGTTGCTTGCATTTCTTCGTTTAGCACGATAGGAATCATTCGTTCTTCTTTAGGAACGATCTCAGCAATCATTTGGTTGATAGCCAATAGCAATAAATCTCGTTCTCCTCCATGGCTGTCTTCTAAAAGATCGATCTGCACGATTGCTGTATAGTAACATTCATTTTGCGAGTCGTAGTTGAACTGCCGTAACCGTTGATCCAACTCCCGTTTTTCCACACGATTTCTAAAGAGACTCAAGACAAATAATGTTTCTAGTTGTGGTTTCTGAGTAATCAAATTTGCACTCAATAGTTCATTTTCACCAATTACTTGGCTCACTGACTGAACAACGTTCTCTAGTTTCTTTCCAGATAAGCCTTCCGAATGAAGATTCAATCGGTCTTGAATCTGGCTGATAGGACGAACATATCGCTCAGAAAAGATATAGGACAAGCCCCCTACTAAAATGATCAAAGTAAAGGATACAGTAGCTAATCCGATTTGCAAGTTTCGGACAGTCGTACCTATAGTTGCAGGATCGATCTCTAATTGATACTGCCATTGATTGTAATCAGATTGGAGCAAGATGAAATTCCGACCATTTCTTTGAACCACTGTTGGTACATTCGCTTCGATATTTTGGACTGTTATCATCCCTTCTCTTGATGATTCAGCATCAGTAAAAAGTATCTCTGCTCCATAATAGATCGTTAAGCGGTCTTCATTGCTTCGTTCAATGATTCGTTTCAGTGCCTGATGGTCGATCGAAGCAAAACCTAGCGCATACTTTTCACTGACTGCTTTAGGTAATGCAACAACCATTTCAATTCCATCTGGTTGTTTCGTCCAAAAAACTTGTTGATCCTGATGGACGTACTGGGCTTTTAAATCAGTCACTTCTTGTGGTGATAGTTGATTCAGCGACCCATTCACGACACCCCAACCGCCTTCTAGGCTGACTAACTTGAACGCATTTTCCTCCATTGCGATCGTTTCAATAAAATTAAGTTCTTTTCGTACTTCGGAATAAATAGTGTAGTCGGTATGATTCAAAGGAGATTGAAATATTTCGGAGAAGTTTTTAGTGGAGCCGTATGTAGCGAAAGAGTATTCAATCGTCCGAAACTTCCATTCTACATTTGTTTTGATTTGTTTCAATAGATTTTGTTTATCTAATAAGTAGTTCTCTTCAATCGATTCATAGGTGTTGGTATAGATAAACAAACTAAAGCCAACGACCAGTACCACACCGATAATAAAAAGCGGCATAAACATTTGATAAAACAACATTTTGTTCCTCATTTAGCTTTCTCCCCCTCCAGAATTAAAAGGCTTACATTTTATGTAAAATTGATTATCTTCTAAAGCAATGAGTATCTTCACTCTTTCAGATTAACATACTACTATTTAAAAACATAAGTTTTTTTGAAAGAGCAAAACCTAACGATAGCAAGCTATATTGACTAAACCTTCCATTCATATTACGATGAATGCGCTACCAAAAAAATTGAACCTAGCATGAAAATCAAAAATAGATTTAGCTACAAAAAAAAACATAAAATCTGTCAAAAAGAAGCATGAAACCGTCATAAAAATAACAAGCATTGATAATTCTCGTTTCGTTCCAGAGATTTTTATCATAAAATTTTTGTCTCACAGAAAGGAAATCATTCGATGGAAAGATTAACTAAAAAGCAATACCCTAAAAACCAAGCTACAATTACTTGTCTACAGTTTGGTGAAGGAAATTTTATGAGAGGATTCGTTGATTGGCAACTTCAGCAGTTAAACAATCAAGGACTCTATCAAGGAAATGTTGCAATCGTCCAGCCACTAGCTCACGGCTTAAGTGACAAGCTGGCTGAACAAGATCAGCTCTATACGGTTCTACTTCAAGGGTTAATTGATGGCAAAGTCATCGATACGACAGAGCCGATCACTGTGATCGACCGTACGCTCAACCCTTACGAGCAATGGCAAGAATTCCTCGCATTGGCAGAAATCGATGAATTAGCCTTTGTTTTTTCTAATACGACAGAAGCTGGTATTAGTTATCATGAAGCCGATACTCGAAATGATATCCCTCCAACAAGCTTCCCCGCAAAATTGACTGCCTTTTTGTATCATCGATTCAAAATGAATAAAAACGGACTTACGATCATCCCATGCGAATTGATTGATCGCAATGCAGAGCTTTTAAAAAAATTCGTTTTACAGTATGCAAAAAATTGGCAGCTTGAAACAAAATTTGTCAATTGGCTACACCAAGAAAATCATTTTTATTGCAGTTTGGTGGATCGGATCGTTCCTGGATTCCCGAGAGATGAAATCGATGAATTGCACCAACGATTGGGATATGACGATCAACTGTTGGTCAAAGCTGAACCATTTATGTTGTGGGTGATCGAAGCACCAGAGGAATTGAATGAACGCTTACCATTGAAAAAAGCAGGTCTGAATGTTGTTTTGACTGATGATTTGACGCCTTATCGTGAGCGGAAAGTCCATCTACTCAATGGTCCTCATACTGCAATGGTGCCGATTGGTCTACTGTCAAACGTCTCAACAGTCGAAGAAGTCATGAAAGATCCTCTGCTATCCGATTACATCAACACATTAGTGACTAGTGAATTGATCCCAATGTTACGCTTACCCGAAGAAGAATTGCTGGCGTACGCTAGACAAATCAACGAACGGTTCTTAAATCCTTTTGCACATCATCAATTACATGCGATTGCTTTGAACAGTGTTGCCAAATTTCAAACACGATTACTACCTATTCTAAAAAAATACATTGAAAAAAGGGAAGCGCTCCCTTCCTACCTGACTGTCTCATTTGCTGCCTTGATCTTGCTTTATCGTTCCGATCATTCGAAAATCCAGGTAAACGATGACCCTATGGTACTCGCTAGCTTCGCTGAAGCTTGGGCTGAGCCAGAGACTGCTGTCCTTCAACTATTGAAAAATCCAACGCTTTGGGGCGAAGATCTATCCGTACTTCCTGATTTAACAGAAACAGTTTCACTTTACGTGAAAGAGATCGATCAAAAAGGCATTCGTAACGTATTACATGAATTGAAAGGATGAAAAAAATGACTGATCCAGATTTCTCCACTCGAATCATCCAATTACACCCACAGGACAGCGTTGTCGTAGCTACTACCACGATTCCAACGAATACAACACTTCGCTTCGATGATGTTACGTTAACTACCTTTGAAGAAATCCCCTTAGGCCATAAAATTGCTTTGTCTGATTTGAGCGCAGGGACTGATGTGATCAAGTATGGCTATCCGATTGGTCATCTCTTGACGGATGTCAAAGCGGGGCAATGGATACATACGCATAATATCAAAACAAATCTTTCTGGTGAGGAAAGCTACCAATACCAACCAAAATCACGCCCCATCGTCTATCCACAAGAAAATCGCACCTTTCAAGGCTATCTTCGTGAAGACGGACAAGCTGGGATTCGCAATGATCTCTTTATCGTTCCAACCGTTGGCTGTGTCAATGGAATTGCTGAATTGATCATCCAAGAGTTTAAAAAACGGCATGCAGCTGACAATCCTTTCGATCATCTCACGATTTTAAAACATCCTTATGGTTGTTCTCAACTAGGTAAGGACCATGAGAATACGAAAAAGATCTTAGCTGATGCCATCCATCACCCGAATGCTGGCGGTGTGCTTGTATTTGGATTAGGTTGTGAAAATAATACGATACAAGAATTAAAAGCTAGTTTAAATAAATATAACAAACAACGAGTAAAATTTTTAACTGCCCAAGATGTCACTGATGAAATAGCACATGGCGTATCATTACTTGAAGAATTAGCAGAAATCGCACGAAGAGATTTCCGTGTTCCTGTTCCTCTGGATAAACTAACGATCGGTTTGAAATGTGGTGGTTCGGATGGATTGTCAGGGATTACTGCCAATCCATTGCTAGGTGCCTTTTCTGACTATTTGATTTCACAAGGAGGTAGCACGATCTTGACGGAAGTGCCTGAAATGTTTGGTGCCGAACAAGTACTGATGGCACGAGCAGAAAATCAAGAAGTCTTTGAATCGATCGTTCGTTTGATCAATGATTTCAAACAATATTTTCTCTCTTATAATGAACCAGTCTATGAAAATCCTTCTCCTGGAAACAAAGCAGGCGGTATCTCTACCTTAGAAGACAAGTCACTTGGTTGCACCCAAAAAGCAGGAAATTCAACGGTAGTCGATGTGTTAGCCTATGGTGATAAAGTACGTAAAACTGGGCTGAGTTTACTGGAGGCACCCGGTAATGACCTTGTTGCCGCATCTGCGTTAGCTTCTGCTGATTGTCAACTCGTCTTGTTCACCACAGGTAGAGGAACACCTTTTGGTTCTTATGTTCCCACGCTGAAAGTATCAACTAACACACCTTTATTCGAACGAAAACAACATTGGATGGACTTTGATGCTGGTGAATTATTGACTCAATCCATGGCAGAGGTCTTACCTTTATTTATCGATAAGATCATCCGTGTTGCGAGCGGAGAAGAGACAAAAAATGAAGCCAACGACGTAAGAGAACTAGCTATTTTTAAAAATGGTGTCACACTTTGATTTTTCTTATCACTACCTAATCTGAAATTGAAAGAAGTGAAGTAAATGTTTTTATCTGATGATTTTTTATTAACCAATCAATGGTCAAAAAAACTGTACCATTCATCTGCTGAAAAAATGCCGATCATCGACTATCACTGTCATCTATCACCAAAAGAAATTTATGAGAACAAACCTTTCACTAATTTGACAGAAGCCTGGTTGAGTGGCGATCATTACAAATGGCGTTTGATGCGAGCTTGCGGGGTTCCTGAAGAAAAAATCACTGGTCACGCCTCAGATTACGAAAAATTTTATGCTTGGTGTCAAACGGTGCCGAAAATCATAGGCAATCCTTTGTATACTTGGACACATCTTGAATTGAAACGTTTCTTCCAAATCGATTTACTGATCAATGAAGAAAATGCCCTTAACATTTGGGAACAAGCAAATAAACGTTTAGCTGAACCAGCGTTTCGGCGACGAGAGATGGCGAAAAATGCGAAGGTGACTGTCATTTGCACAACAGATGACCCCATCGACGAATTAGTTTATCACGAATTATTGGCAAAAGAAGAACCTGATCTCAAAGTATTACCAGCATTCCGTCCCGATGCTGCGTTAAATCTCACCCACGAGGGGTTTTCTGAATGGTTGTCAAAATTGTCTCACGTAATTGGCAAACCAATCGCTGATTACACTTCTTTGATCACCGCATTGAGTCAAAGGATCGACTATTTCCATCAGCATGGCTGTCGCCTATCGGATCATGGATTAGATCGCTTGTCCTATCATACAGCTTCGGAAAATGAGCTTGAACAGATTTTCCAGAAAGCATTGACGAAAGAAACACTGACACAAACAGAAATTGATGCTTATCGAACGGAAACACTCAACCGGCTGATCACTTTATATCATGCGCATGGTTGGACGATGCAGTTGCATCTCCATGCTTATCGTAACTGCAATACCCAAGCATTCACACGCTTAGGGCCAGATACTGGTTATGACGGAATCAACGATCAACCACTAACCAGCCACCTGCAACAGTTATTGGATCATGCCGATCAAACCAGTCAATTACCAAAGACAATCCTTTATTCACTCAATCCAAATGATTATCCCTTACTTCTTGCTCTGATGGGTTGCTTTCAAAAGGAAACCGCCGGAAAACTTCAACTCGGTTCTGGTTGGTGGTATAACGATACCCGAGCAGGCATGCGTGAACAGATGACACAACTTGCTGATGGCGGTGTTTTAGGAAATTTCGTCGGTATGTTGACGGATTCTCGCAGCTTTCTCTCTTATACACGACACGAGTATTTCCGACGCGTTCTCTGTGAGCTGATCGGTGAAATCGTGGAACGAGGTGAAGCGCCCGAAGACATCCATCTTTTAGGAACCTTAGTGGAAGATATCTGTTATACAAATGCGCGAAACTATTTCGGTTTTTTTGAGGAAGAAGAATGACTATGCAAACGATCCATATCGCAGGCGACTCCACTGCTTCGATCAAACACATGACTGCTCGACCAGAAACCGGCTGGGGAGAAGTTCTTGGTAAATACTTCCAGCCTAAGATTCGGGTAAACAATCAAGCAAAAAATGGCCGTAGTTCAAAATCATTCATTGAAGAAGGACGATTCACTCGCTTGAAAGAAGAATTTCAAGCGGGGGACTTTTTGCTGATCCAGTTTGGCCACAACGACCAAAAAATCACTGAAGCAAAAGGAACAGAACCATATGGTGGGTATATAGATGCACTTGCTATCTATGCACAAACAGCCTTATCCTCAAATGTACAGCCAATTTTCTTGACCCCTGTCACGCGACGCCTTTACTTGAAAAATGGGCAATTAGATCCGAACTGCTTAGGAGAATATCCAAAAGCAATGAGGCAATTCGCAGAAAAAAATAACTACCCCATTTTGGATGTTTTCACTCGTTCACAAGCAACTCTTCAACAGTATACGCAAGAAGAAACAAAAAAGTTCTACTTGCATTTACCAGTTGATACTTATGAAAATTATCCCTCAGGACTTTGTGACAACACTCATTTTAGTCCAGAAGGCGCTGCTTTAGTCGCTCAACTCGTCGTTGAACTACTAAAAGAAACTGATCTTCCATTAGTAAATTATCTTGATACTCCTCATATCTAAAACTTGATTCAAAGGATTTACAATTTTACCCAGACAAAGCAAAAACTTAAAGCATACAATATGCTTTAAGTTTTTGTTTTGTCTATTAAATTAGGACTCAATGATACGATCAAAGGCTTTGTGTTCGATCATTATTCTTTTGTTTTTCCGCTAATGAAGGTCTTCTAGCCGTAATTGCCAAGCTGACGCCCTCTTTTAATTTTTCAAACATAAAAAGATCTTTGTTTTCTACTTGTAGACTTTGGCGGATTTCTTGGAAGATCATTCGTTGGTCTTTCACTGTATAACGTGCATATTCGTGAATATAGCGATGAGTTACCATAAATGAAAGAAGAGCAAAAGGCGTGTGATTCTTTTGTTTTTCTGTTAACCGCTGATATATGACTCGATCCAGTTTTTCTGCCCAGATCAAACTGTTTTGATAATGCTCGAAATGCGTTTTTGTGGATACCCAACGAAAATTTTTATCATAGGCCCATGAATCTTCGACAAGCTGATGTTTCAATTTTTTTAGTGTCTGTAGTAACTCTTTTGTTCGTTTATGTAGGATAAATTGATTGAAAAGGGCTAAGTCAAAAGGTTTCGTAACATTCAATTCTTTAATAGGTGCGGTAATTTCGATCGTCATTTTCTTTGGCATAGGTTCACATCCTCTCGTTTGTTTATCGGTGCCTTTCTGCAACTTAATGATAACAAAGGATGATCCTTGCCTGTCCATCACTTTTTCTTCTGAAAGAAAAAATTGTTTTTCATAAAAAAACTGGCATGAAATCCTTTAGAGATTTCATGCCAGAAAGTTATTTTGTTGGTGACTATTCGCTGTACAAGTCGCGTACTGGTGTCATGATGATACGGTTTAAATCGTTGATGATCGTGCTGAACCCTTGTTCTTTTTGCATCAAGTCATTGATGACTTCTTCTGTTTGGATTTTCATTGCCATTTCTTGCGCTCTGGCAGCATCTTCATCGCTGAATTCTTGTCCGCTCATTTGTTTTTCTTGTAATTCGATCTGCATCGCTTGGAAATCTTTGAACAGTTGGTGTGCTTCTTCATTCGCTTTTACTTTTGCATAAGCTTCTTCTAGCTCTTTGAATTCTTTTAGTTCACGAATCTCACGTTCGATTTGATTTGCACTATCATAAATATTTGACATACGACGGCCTCTTTTCTTCTATTTAATAAACTCTATTGTAACATGAGGTGATTTGTTTTCAAAGTGCCTACTCTCCTTGGAATCGACGCCATAGATCTCGTGTTGCATCACCGATACCTTGTACGCCTTCTCTCAGCATATCGCCAAAATTCCTTAGGCCATCTTTTGCTTGTTCGCCATAACGATCTAAATTGTCTTGCCAGTTCCCCTGATTCTCTTCATTGGTTTGTGAATTATCTGGTACTTGATCTGCTGGGACGACTTGACCGCCGGTAGCATAGGCATCCGCAACATTGAATCTTGTTTGCTCGGTGTAAGGCAAGATGCCTTCTGCTGCTGATTTGAAGACTTTCCCCACCACATTGCCACTTGTACCTTCTAAATAGTGAAGTTCACTCGTTTCTTCAAATCCCAACCAAGTAGATATGACTACATCTGGTGTATATCCAACGATCCATTGGTCATTCGCTTTTGTAGCATCAAAATTCGTTTCTGTCGTTCCTGTTTTCCCTGCCACCGTATAACCATATGGATTCGCTGCAACACCCGTTCCATTAGAGAACGTACCTAGTAACATGCTGGTCATTTGATTCGCCGTTTCTTCGGAAATGACCTGCTTTGGTTTACTATTGGTATTATCAACGATGACTGCTCCAGTAGAGTCAACGATCTTGGTGATCAAATGCGGTGTATACATCTTCCCATTATTGGCAAATGAACCATAAGCCCCCGCCATAGTCATAGGAGATACCCCATTTTTCAAACCACCTAACGCTAACCCATAATACTTGTCTGAATCAGCTAAAGGTAAGCCAAATTCTTTTGTCTTATCAAAGCCTTTTTGAAGACCGATCTCATGAAGTAGCCACACAGCTGGTAAATTCAAGCTTTGAGCAACTGCTTGATACATCGGTACTTCCCCTTGATAGGTCCCATCAAAGTTGTGTGCATCATAATAAGATTGTGGTTTATCTTCAAGAATACTTGACGGTGTATAGCCAGCTTCTAACGCAGGTGCAAACACACTGAGTGGTTTGATTGATGAACCAGGTGAGCGTTTCATCTGCGTTGCAAAGTTGAATCCTCTAAAGACATGTTCCCCACGTCGACCAACGAGCGCTGCAACCCCTCCTGTTTTCGGATCTAGTGCAACTGAACCTGATTGGACCATGGCACCATCTGTCGCATTTGGAGGGAATAACGCATCATTTTGATAAGTCGCTTCTAGTTGTTGCTGATAATTCTGATTCAATGACGTATAGATTTTATAGCCTTTGTTCATGACATCTGCTTCATCTAAGCCATATTCACTAACCGCTTCATCAATCACTGCATCAAAATAATAAGGATAACGATAACCAGACTCCGAACCAGTATACGTATCATTCAAATAGTGTGTGATGTCCGTCTGAGACTCAGCAGTTGCTTGTTCTTCACTGATTTTACCATTGTCTGCCATCACGCTTAACACCGTATTTTTCCGATTATTGGCATTTTCTGGATGATCGATTGGGTTGTAGATACCAGGACCCTTCAACATCCCCGCTAACGTAGCAGCTTCAGACAGCGTGACATTGTTAGCATCCACTCCAAAATAGCGTCTTGATGCATCTTGTACACCCCAAACCCCATTACCAAAATAGGCATTGTTCAGATACATCGTTAAAATTTCTTCTTTGCTGTACTTCTTCTCGATCTCAATCGCTAGAAAAAGTTCTTTCGCTTTTCTGTCAAACGTTTGATCTAGTGTAAGATACGCATTTTTGGCTAACTGTTGGGTAATGGTACTTCCGCCACCCCCGCCTGTACCACCAGATGTGATCATCCTTACTGCTGCTCTGGCAATCCCTTTGATATCAAAACCAGGATGTTGATAAAAATTCCGGTCTTCGGTCGAGATAACGGCATCTTGGATCAGTGGAGAAATCGCATCTAACTCCACATAAGACCCTTTTTGTGCATACAACGTCCCCGCCTCTTCGTTGTTTTTATCATAAATCACGGTCGACTGACTCAAACCAGATTTCAGTGTTTCAACATTCGCTTGTTTTGCTAATACAAATAGATAAATACTCGTGATCAATACGAAGATCAGTCCGATCAGTAAAATCAACTTGTTGATATGATATTTTTTCCAAATGCGCTTACGCCATCGATGGAATTGTCCGAGGTAAGGCTTAATCCATCGCCAAAAACTGATGAGCGCAGTTTTTATTCTTCTTAACATGCTCTGAAAATCCATTCACTTCTTCTCCTGTCTATTGATCTCATTCTTCTCATTTTAACATAACTAATTATGCGTGACGTCCTGCTTGAGATGTAGGTGTACGCTTTGTTTATTCACAATGTGGATAGTTTAGCATATGAAGTGAAGGAATTTTTCCATTTTTTTCTTAAATATCTGTTAAAAATGTTACAATGAATCTGAATTTCAATGAAAGGTGTGAGCATGTGGACATCACAATCACGTTACCTGAATCTCATCCAACCATGACGATTCGAGAATTATTAGAAAATGAGTGGCTTGTACCAAGAAAAGTCCGACACTTTTTACGTATACGTAAAAACGTCTTATTGAATCGCGAACCTGTTTTATTCCATCACGAAGCAAAAGCTGGAGATCAAATCACTTTGCACTTTGAGGAAACTGACTATAGTTACCAAGAGATCCAATTGGGGGAAGCAACAAAAGTCAGCGTGTTGTATGAGGATGAGCACTTGATCATCGTCAACAAACCAGTCGGTATCAAAACGCATCCGAATGAACCGACAGAAACGAATACGTTATTGAATCATCTGGCTGCTTACTTAAATCAAAAAAAGCAACGTCCATATGTCGTTCATCGATTAGACAAGGAAACGAGTGGAGCTGTTCTATTTGCTAAAAATCCTTTTATTTTACCTATTTTAGGTAGAATGTTGGAACAGAAAAAAATCTACCGCCGTTATCAAGCCGTTGTTTGGGGTAAACTTTCTCAAGATGTAACAATTACAGACAAAATCGGCAGAGATCGTCATGATCGTCGCAAACGAGTGGTTGATCCAAGAAATGGGCAACCAGCCATCACACATGTCCAAGTCGCCGAATTTTCGGCAGATAAAACAAATGTCTATTGTGTCTTGGATACAGGACGAACCCACCAAATCCGTGTACATTTAGCAAATCAAGGCCACCCCATTGTTGGTGACCCGCTCTATCAAACGAAGTCAGCGAAACGTTTGATGCTCCATGCGTTAGAACTCCATATGCCCCATCCATTTACACAAGAAAAAATCATTGCACAAGCATTGCCGGGACTATGGTAAACACTTGAAAATAGTCATAAACAAAAAACTGAGAATTGGGAACTTAATACGAGCCCAATTCTCAGTTTTTTTCTGTTTCTATCAAAAATATGAATTGACAGTAAGCGCATACATGCTAGACTTACATTAGTATGTATATAAAAAATATCAAGGAGATCATTCATATGAATATTGAAATAACTAACCTTTCGTCACAAATTGCTGTAGCAACCAAAGCGACTGCTGTTACTATGGAGAACATGACCGTTGCAATAGATACTGGCTATGAAAAATTGATGAACGCTGTTGCTGAACAAGGTGCCCAACTGATTGGCGCCCCCTACTGCGCTTATCTGAATAGCAACGAAGACTTTACCATCTTTGACATTGAGTTAGGGATTCCTATCAATACAGCTATTTCTGCAAGTGATGAGGTGTATATGAGTCAAACGTATGGTGGAAAAGCCGTTATCGCCACACATCAAGGTTCTTACGCCACACTTGAGGCAACATACGAGGCAATGCTGGTTTATCTCCAAGAAAATCATTTGGAAAGTACAGGCGTTTATTATGATTACTATCTAAGTAATCCGCTTGATACACCGGAAAACCAATTATTGACACAAGTTGTTTTTCCAATCAATTAAGTTCGGATTCATGTTGCTCCAAACCAGTCTCATTTGCAACAATTATTTCTTGTACATAATGCTTCTATGACCAATAGCAAATAGTTCAATTATAATTTCAGAGTCAATTATATTTGCTAGTATGCGATAATTCCCAATGCGGTACCGCCACTCACCACCTTGATTTCCAGTCAATCCTTTACCGTGTTGTCGAGGGGGTGCTGGTTCCTTCCAAATTTTTTCTAATCCAAGCAACGATTATTCTTGCCTGATTTCGATCCATCTTTCTTAACTGTTTCTGCGCTTGAGGCATATAGATAACTTTATACTTCAGCTAAGAACTTCTCCATGCCAGACTGAGAAATTCCCTTCTCTTTTTTCTTTTTAGAAAGTGCCATTGCATCTTTTAATAATTTTAAATCAATCTCATCTTCGATTTTATCAAGTACTGACGTCCTGTAAAGTTCCTTCAATGATGAGTTATGTACTTTAGCATATTCTGCTACTAGTTTGTTTTCATCATCTGGAATTCTAAAGGTAATTGTGGATTGCCCCATAATCTACCCCTCCGCTCTAATTTGTAACAACATCGTAATAAAAAATACATTCTTTTGTCAATACAACGTTAGTACGTAATATATAGAATAAAAAAGAACGGCTACCAATAATGACAGTCGTTCTCTATACCTATTTTTATTCAAGTTTCCATCTAAAAATTAAAAGTCGCTATTTTCTTCTTAGATTTATGCAAATTCATTTCCTTCTCGATGTGCCTTTTCCGCCAATAATAAACTGCCGATGATCCCACTTTCATTTGGCATGCCCCATTGAACAATATACTCCTCTACTGGCGGCGTTTCCATGTAACCAGCCATCAATGTCATAAATTGTTCTCTCACTTTTTGTAGTAAGTGTGCTTGATTCATGACACCACCACCTAAAATGATTTTTTCTGGCGCTAATGTCAATGTATAATTGACTAATGCTTGTGCAAGATAATATGCTTGGATATCCCAGACAGGATGATCCTCAGGTAAATTTTGTCCCTTGATTCCTGTACGTGCTTCGATCGATGGTCCAGCCGCTAATCCTTCTAAACAGTCTTTATGGAAAGGACAAGTTCCTTCGTAGTCGTCTTCTGGATGACGTTTGACCATGATGTGTCCCATTTCCGGATGCGCACTTCCAGAAAGAATATCGCTATTCAACACAACACCGCCACCAATACCTGTGCCGACAGTCAAGTAGATGCAACTGTTTTTCCCTTGCGCCGCCCCTTTTAACAATTCACCATATGCCGCAGCATTGACGTCGGTTGTCCATGCCAAAGGAACGTCGTATCGTTGTTTGATGCTTCCTAAGAAATCAAAATCTCGCCATCCTTGTTTAGGCGTAGCTAAGACATAGCCATAGCGATCATTCGTTGGATCAATACCGATTGGACCAAAGGAACCGATTCCAATTGCTTCTAATTCAAAGCGATCAAAGAAATCAAACACTAACGCCAATGTTTCCTCCGGTAAAGTTGTCGGTACACTGATTTTTTCAATGATTTCTCCCTGATCTGATACTGCACAAATAAATTTTGTTCCACCTGCTTCTATTCCACCATACATCAATTATTCCTCCTCAAAGCCGACTGTCCGAATCTCATAAGGTTGGAGCATTTCGTCAATCGTCTCTTGACATTCTTCTTCAAGGAGATTCAACCGTTTGCCTTTTTTGCCATTTTTCGTCAAATGCAACGATTCTAAATGACTAGACATATTGAATCCTCTCGCTACTAGTTTATCATTAAGTTTGCTTCGTTTCAAAGCAGTAATTGCAAACGTTCCCCCTTCAATTGATAAATATTGGTTTTTCGGTGATAGTTTGCCTACTTGATTGGACAATTGCTTTGTCGAAAATGGAATTTGAGCTGCATAAGCATGCTTGTAGGTGGCGAATTTCTCTTCTCCTGTATGGACCTCTAAACTGTAATCGAATTGGTGAACACCTAAACACTGTGCTTCCGGTGTTGGGAAATAACCCCAGTCGCCCATCTCACCGACGCAACGCAGTAATGTCACCGCAATGGTTTTTCCATCCAAGATTTCATATTCATTCAAACCAAAATTACCAATCGTTATCCCTTGGGTTGCATCGCCTAATTGGACAAAGGCATGTTGATGCTGGGGATTGGTCGGGTTCTCCCAACTTGCAGAGACTTGGTTTGGACGAGCTACAACTTCAAAAATACTATCTGCTTCGTGTTGTTCCACATGTAACTTCGTTGGGAATAAGACACGTAAGCGATGATCTTTCATCTGATTGTCGATGGTTGTTGTAAAATCGATCTTTTTGCTCTCTGCACGCAACGTAATCAGTGTTGTGATTGTCAGTGGCTTTGTTTCTTTTGAGCGTTGGGCTTGCCTAAAGCGGAACTCTCGTACCATTTGTTGCTCTTTTTCTAACCGATCATCTGCAGAAATAGGGATGTCAATGGTTTGAGTTAGTTTGATTTGAGCGATTTTAGATGTATCCTTGATGATCTCAACAGTACTTCTCGGTTGGTCTTTTGAAAGAATCGCTTGTTCATTCTCTGGTTGCTTGAAGATATATTCGTTACCGATGTCACCGACGTCTTCAAATGTCAATAACTCTTCAAATTCTTGCCCGCTCGTTTTATCCAATAAGGTCAATGTCCCATTTTGCTCAATGGATACATGCACGAATTGATTTTCAATACAGCGTCCTGCTTGAGTAATCATCGACTCTTGTTTTTCATCCGTTGCTCCTTCAACTAAAGCGAATGTTTCCCATGAAAATGCAGGCATTTCATCAATTGGTAGCTCAATCGTGACATATCTTGCCATATATGGCACTCTAAAGCGATCTTTCGGTAAATCATAGCCAAATGATACAACTTCTTCAGAAACCAAAGCTGGGATCTGTTTTTTTTCAGACGTTTCAACATGGTAGTATTTCTTAGGTTGTTCCGCCAATTCTTGATATAGCTCCTCTGGAATACCTTCTGCAAATCGTTTTCGTTCCAACTCTAAAGTGATTACGGCTGACCCTGTTTTGGGCATTCCTGCTGTATTGAAAATAACAAAAGGATAGCTTTGCTTCGAAAATCCACTGGTATCAATAGCTGTTGCCAGTTGATCCAATGCTTCTTGTGCTAAAAATCTCCCCACTTCATTGGCTTTTTCAAAACGCGGAATCATTTCTCGATGAACGGAGTCAACTGAGCATCCGCAAATGCTATCATGAGGATGATTTTGCATCAGTGTTTTCCAAGCGTAATCTAATTGATCGTGCGGATACCTTCCTGTCACTTCATATGCCATCGTTGCTAAAGGTTCTGTGACATTTTCAAGTTGACGTTGTACTTTTGTGTTCCACTGTTTGAGGTAAACTCTCGCAGAAGCTGTATTGGCTAACGTATACCAGCCATCGGTTTCTTGACTCGTCAATTCTCCTTCAACTGAGCCAAGATCCTGAGGAAGATCCTGTTGTACCGTTTCTAGATAATCAGTAAAATTGGAATGAATGAATTCATAGTCAGGATACAATTCATTGGCTAATCGAATTGCCTTTGATATATCTTTTTGTACAGGTTGATGATCCACTCCATTCATCATCAATAAATGGTTGGTTGACGCATATTGCTCGGCATCTGCTAACTTCTGATCCCAAAAACGAATCGCAGCTTCTTTCTCAGCTGGAATCTCATTCCCGTTACTGTACCAGTTGGCAAACAATAACCCAAAGATCTCCGTTTGATCAGGGCCTTTCCACCACATCTCAGAATATTGTGACGAATAGTTCTCAGCTTCTAGTACTTGATTATCAAAGCCTATCGGTTTCACCCCACGACCAAACGCAGCAGCTTCTAGTCCTACTTGCTTCATCATTTGTGGCGTTTGTCCCATATTGCCAAAAGTATCAGGGAAATAACCTAGCATGACCGGCGTTCCCCATTTGCGACTTTCTTCCATACCGATCAACATATTCCGAACATTTGACTCTGAGCTAATTAAAAAATCATCCTGTAAAATATAAAATGGTCCAATCCGTAATTTTCCTACATCGATGGCTTGTTGGATTGCTTCTCTTTTTTCAGGACGTACTTGTAGATAGTCATCTAAAATAATGGTCTGTCCATCTAAATGAAAGCTGTTGAAGTCTGGATCGGTTTCAAACAGCTCCAACAAATCATCCATTAACTCCACTAATCGCATGTGATGTTGCTCATATGCCATGTACCACTCACGATCCCAATGGCTATGAGAAATGATATACACTTTTTTCTTCATATCTATTCTCCTCCTTATTTTTCCACTCGGATATCAAAGTAATCCATGACTAATTCACAAAACATCATGTTTGCCCAAGAAAACCATTCTCTTGTGTAGTTTTGCGGATTGTTCACATCAAAACCTTCATGCATCAAGTGTGTCCCTGCATCGGTCGCTACTAGTAAATCAAGGATTCGTTCTTTTTCTTGTTTGTCTTCTGTCGTCATTCCTTCCATCGCTAGGGCGATTGGCCAAATATAATTCTCGGGCGTATGCGAAGAACCAATTCCTTTTGCATACTTCCCTTCATAAAAGTAAGGGTTCTCTTTACTTAACAAAGTGTTTCGCGTATTTATATAGTGTTCATCTGTACTGGAGCAATAACCCAAATAAGGTGCTGAAATCAAATTAGGCACATTGCTATCGTCCATTAATGAGGCATTCCCTAAGCCGTCTACTTCATACGCATAAATCGTTTCACCTTGTTGATTTTCGATTTTTCCATAGGTGGCAATCCCCTCTTGGATGGCTGTTTTTAAGCCGTTTGCTTTTGTAACGATTTCTTGGTCTTCAAGAATTGAGGTGAAAATCTCTTCCACATATCCTAGAATAACTACAGCAAACATATTGGATGGGACAAGATAGCCATATTGACAGGCATCATCGCTCGGACGAAATCCTGACCAAGTCATACCCGTGGGCGCAATCGCCGATCCACGTCCCTCGTTGACTAACGTATCTTCTTTTCTTGTGGTGTCTCTTGTAAAGGTGTAAGGCGATTGTCGATGGTCTTGTTCTACTTGAAAAACTTCTAAGATTTTTTGAATCCCCTCAATAAATGAGTGGTCAAATTGATCTGTACGTCCGGTATTCTTGTAAAGTAAATAAGCTAGTTGAACAGGGTAGCATAAAGAATCGATTTCATATTTTCTTTCCCAGATCCAATCGTTCATTTGAGTGTGATCGGTTTGATGCCCTGCGCCATTTGCTTGTTCATTGAACGCATTTGCATATGGATCGATCGTGATATAGTAAAATTGCTTTTTGACTAACCCACTGATCATGTCAGCTAAATCTTCATCCTCTTTCGCAATTACTAAATAAGGACGAACCTGCGCGGTGGAATCACGTAACCACATTGCAGGGATATCTCCTGTGAGTAGAAAAGTTGTCCCATCCTCTTGCCGTTTGACTGTGGTCAACAACGTATTCGCAAAAGCCGAAGAAAAATTCTTAGCCCAATCTGCATGCTCTTCTCCACATTTTTGTATGATGTCATCCATAAATTGCTTCACTGAATTAGGTATATCTTTATAAGCCATATTATATAAACTCCCTTTTGTTTGATATGTCATTATGAATTATACCTGCTCGTACTATAAATGTCTACGCTTTCAATGAACTTTTTTCTATTTACTTTTTCAAGTATTATGCTATGATTCAATTATGATATATCATTAAGAGGTGTAATTATGGAGCAACCATTATATAAAACAATATTTTTAGCGTTAGAAAAAGCAATACATGATGGAACTTTACCTGTCGACAGTCAAGTTCCCACTGAAAAAGAACTATCCCAACAATACAATGTTAGTCGGATCACGTCCAAACGGGCATTGTCAGAATTAGAACAACTAGGATTGATTTATCGTGTACGCGGAAAAGGAAGTTTTGTTAAAGCTCCCAAAAAAGGTGTTCCTTCACGTAGTCTCTCTACTCATAAAAGAATCTTATTTCTTTTGCCTTACTTGTCTGATTTATCCGTGGGTGACTTTACTCAGGGCTTGAATCCAATCATGCAAGAACATCAATTCGAGGTCATGATGACGACTTTAGATTTTTTAGAAACAAAGACAGCCAATGATTTGATACAAGAATTTGATGGCTTGATTTATTATGCTTTTGAAATAGATCAACATCTTGACTTGCTTTTTGAGCTTTCCTTAAAAGACTTTCCAGTACTCATGCTAGATAAAAAAATATATGAGTTACCTTTTCCAACTGTCTTATCGGATAACTTTCAAGGTGGTTCTTTAGCAACCAATCAATTGATTGAACAAGGTCACAAAAAAATCGCTTATCTTTTTGGTGATTTATCCCATCCACAATCCGTGAGACAACGCTATCTCGGTTATCTTGAAGCACTGAATAAAGCAGAGTTATCGTTCCATACTGCATTAAATGATCCAATGGCGACCACTAATGAATTAGCTAACTATATTCATACACATAACGTTACAGCATTTGTTTGTGAGAATGACTTAGTTGCAATTCAAGCAATGACTACGTTAAAACAATTGGGTTACACCATTCCCAATGATTTTTCCGTCATCGGGTTCGATGATATCCAAGCTGCTGCTTTAGTTGATCCGCCTTTAACAACGATTGCCCAAGATTTTCTCCAATTAGGCGAATTGGCGGGCAAAGCGATGATCCAGTGGTTACAAACAAAAGAAAAACCGGCTGACATCAAACATCCTGTTACTTTGATCCAACGACTATCGACAAAGGAGTATACACATGGACATTCAACAAATTGATACACGTCATGGCACTGCGAATCAAGCCAACTTTTCTAATGGGAATTGCCTGCCTTATACAGGCGTTCCTTTTGGTATGAACTATTTTGCCCCACAGACAAATGAACAAAGAGGTAGTTGGTGGTTTCACCCCGATGACCGGATTTTCCAAGGTTATCGTTTGACTCATCAACCTAGTCCTTGGATGGGGGATTTCAGCCACTTTTTGATGACTCCGTTCAGTGGAGTATTACAAGAACCCACGGTGTTCCATGCCCAAAGTTCGTATCGCCCAGAAGAATGTACTTTTTGTCCCACCCACCTTTCCATTGACCAATTGCGTTACGGTATTCAATCGACATTGATCCCTAGTATGTATGGTGGCATCCTTTCCATCACTTACCAACAAAATGATAGCGGTTTATTACTAGCGTTTCCTGGCCGTTTCCGTCTTACTGCAAAAGATGCCTACACATTAGAAGGCCAAGTCACTCATTTTGCGGGCGCAGAAGATCCGAATTTCACTTTTTATTTTGTTTTGGGCTTCGAACAGCCTCTGACAACTAGTGAACTCGAGTATTCTAGCGAACAAGCAGACACCGTAGCTCTTTATTTTGGTCATATCAAGCAACAGACGATTCGGCTAGGGACGTCATTCATTAGTAATGAACAAGCTCACCACAATTTGAAACAAGAGCAAGAAAAACAAGAAAAAGACTATCTTTTAGACAGTCAGGAGCAATGGCAAAACTACTTTGATCGAATCAAAATCAACCATCATGATCAAAAACAAATGCAAACGTTCTATCACAATTTATATCGGACATTCCTATTCCCACAAACTTTTTACGAAATTGATCCAGAAGGAAAAAAAATCCATTATGATACCACTAGTTGTACAGTAAAAAATGGGATTCTTTATACAAATAATGGGTTTTGGGATACGTACAAAACGGTTTACCCACTCTTTTCATTGATTGCGGTCGAAAAATATGAAGAGATGTTGGAAGGTTTTTTAAACAGTTATCGAGAAACTGGCTTCTTACCTAAATGGCTTTCTCCAGATGAACGAGGTCTCATGCCTGGAACATTGATCGATGCAGTGATCGCTGATGCTGCCATCAAAGGTATCGGCAGTCAGAATATGCCGGAATTTTTAGAAGCCATGAAAAAAGGAGCGACAGTTCAAAGTGATCAACAAAATTATGGTCGCCAAGGGACAATCGATTATTTAAAGTATGGCTACGTGCCAAACCATTACCATGAATCGATCAATCACACACTTGATTATGCCTACAGTGATTTTTGTATCAGTCAAGTTGCTCAAACACTAGCTGATGTTGAAACAACTCATCACTATCAGCAACAATCCATGAACTATCGCAATGTTTTTGATACAGAAACTGGTTTTATGCGTTCAAAAGACTGCTCAGGAAAATTCCGTCCTGATTTCTCCTCTATCTCTTGGGGCACAGATTACGCAGAAGGAAGTGCATGGCAAAGCAGTTTTGCTGTTTTCCATGACTTTGCAGGTCTGATCGAAGCGCATGGTGGAAAACAAGCTTTTGAGAACAAATTAGTTGAATTATGTAATCAACCGCCTAAGTTTGAAGTCGGTGGTTATGGGTTTGAAATCCATGAAATGAGTGAGATGGCAGCAACTGAATTTGGACAATTAGCCATCTCTAATCAACCAAGTTTTCACTACCCTTATCTTTTCCATTACCTTGGGAAACCCGAAATGGCACAACCTTTGATCAAACAGTTGCTTACGCAACTTTTCGATGCATCACCTACTGGCTATCCTGGCGACGAGGATAATGGCAGTATGGCCGCTTGGTATATCTTTAACAGTTTAGGTTTTTACCCAGTTACACCTGGAACCGGTGAGTATGTCATTGGTATCCCACTGTTTGATCAAGTGATTTTAACACTTTCAAACGGCAATCAATTGACTATCCATGCTACGCCTAACCAGCCCCAACAACAGTTTATTCACCATGTAAGTCGAGATGGCTACACTTATGAAAAGCTATATTTTACTCATAAAGATTTACTAAACGGTGGCACGATCAACTACCATTTAGGCATTGTTCCTCATACTAAAACTTATTCAGAGGATAGTTTGCCTTATTCTTTAAGTCGCCAAGAATAATATCAGTGGTTCAGCTAGAAAAGAAGCATGGTTAAGGAAGCTTACTCTTTAGTTAATTCCATTTGCCATCGTCTTCAGCACTAATTTTAGAGAATGTGCGACTCCATTAGGACTTTATTGAATGATTGATTTCACTCATGACTCGTTGTTTACAGATGACTCGTTGAGATGCTATACTAAAGAAAAGAAGCGATGCGCTAACATCACTCCAATGTAGCCGTTTTGTGGTAGCATGTTTTGAGCTAAAATAAACCCGTCAACTTCTGCTAAAAGTTTATGACGGGTTTATTTTTTATCTTTTTTGCTTATTGTCAACATAATGCCAACAAGCGCAAGCATCAACGATCCAAACTGGATCATCAATGCCAGTGCTTCCGCAACAGACAAAAGGCTACTCCCTTCGTTGAAGTAGGAAAATGCTCATAAGCATCACCCCCTGAGTAGCTACCATCATAAACAATCTACATAGTCCATTTTAACATAGAACCCATCACATATTTTATATTTTTTGTTTTTTTATATGATTGTTTTCACCTGTTCAATCATATAAAAAAAGAATATAAGAGAACTGTATTCGCACACACTATGTTTTTTTATCCATGACTCTTTATTTACAAATGACTCGCTAAGATGCTATACTAAAGAAAAGAAGCGATGCGCTAACATCGCTCCAATGTAGCCGTTTTGTGGTAGCATGTTTTGAGCTAAAATAAACCCGTCAACTTCTGCTAAAAGTTTATGACGGGGTTATTTTTTATCGTTTTTGCTGCTTGTCAGCATAATGCCAACAAGCACAAGCATCAACGATCCAAACTGGATCATCAATGCCAGTGCTTCCGCAACAGACAAAAGGCTACTCCCTTCGTTGAAGTAGGAAAATGCTCATAAGCATCACCCCCTGAGTAGCTACCATCATAAACAATCTACATGGTCCATTTTAACATAGAACCCATCACATATTTTATATTTTTTGTTTTTTTATATTATTTTTTTCACTTATTCAATCATATAAAAACAGAGATAATGAGATGTTAAATCTCAAGATCTCTGTTTTTTTTCAGATGAAACTTCCTTCTGTTTGACTTTGATTTTCTCGGTATTCTGAAGGCGACTGTCCAACGATTTTTTTGAATAATTTTGAAAAATAGGTCGTATTATTATAGCCGATTTCATTAGAGATCTCATTGATATTTTGATTACTATGGATCAGCAACCATTTTGCTTGTTCCATTCTTAAGTGATTCAAGTACGCAGAGAAGCTTTTTTTAGTTTCTTTTTTAAACAGTTGTCCTAGATACATGACATTTAGATGCAAATGTTCTGCGACTTCTTTCAAGGTTAAAGGTTCTTTATATTTCTCATGTAAGATTTGAAGAACTTTTTCGACATTTTGACTATATTTTTGATTATGCTGATTTTCCAATAAAGATAGTAGGAGTTGATGCAACTCTTGGACAGATTTTGCTTGATTGATTTTTTGGATGCCTGTTAAGTATTCATCATCTTCTAAACGGATCAGCTCACGATAGATATCCATAAATAATAAAAAACTGAAATGACGGATATCTTCAGGCGACATGACCGCCTGTTGGAATTGCTCGAAAAAGTCAGAGATCATTTGTTGTGCGAGCGCTAATTGACCACTTTTCAACACACGACTAAATGATACAAAATCAATTGATTGTTTAATTTCTGCTTGTTCGGCATAGAAAATACGTTGATTTTGATCCCCATAGAATTGATGTAGTTGTAAATTATCTTTAGCATGCTGGAAGCTTTGCGGTATCGTTTCCGGATCACAAGATTCATCCCCAATACTGATCAGCCAATTCTCACACATCAGCGACTGTTCAACAAAATGGCTAAACAATTCTACTGCCTCCTCCTGAAGCAACAAAACAAATAAAACAAGTTCTCCATAATTCCGTTGGTAATAAAAAGGTTCTTTTCTTTTTGTCAGCCACTGACTGATTGTCGTTTCAGCCTGCCTAGGTACTTGTGCAAGTAAGACACGTCGCTGACGCTTGCCTAGTTTTTCTAAAAGTTCTTCTTCACTAGGTTCATCCAATTCATCATTCAACCATTGGCTAAATAGAATTTCTTGGTACACTTCTTGTTGATTTTTTTGTTGTCTTCGATGATCCAAGCGTTTCTTGACGGTTTCAAGACTAGTAATCAGTTCTGCTTTATTGACTGGTTTCATCAAATAATTAACGGCGCCTAACTGCATCCCGCTTTTTAGATAATCAAATTCTTGATAGCCCGATAAGATCATAAATTCAAAAAAATGTTCTTTTTGAGCAGCTTCAATAAATTCTAATCCATTCATCTCAGGCATCGTTACGTCTGTGACAACTAGATCAATTGGCTGCGTCTCTAAAATCGATAGTCCCTGCATAGCATTTTCTGCAGTAGCAACAACGTTAAATCCTAAATTTTGCCAATTGATGATTTTTTGTAAGCCAGCTAAGATCATATATTCATCATCAACTAGTAGTACATTATAAGTCATCAGCAGCTCCCCTTTTTATTTTAAAAGTAATATGGATCGTTAATCCACCAGTTGCATTTCTAGCTAGGATCATCTGATAACTCGGTCCAAAACTAGCACGCAACCGTTCATTGACATTTTGTAAGCCGATCGATCCACTGAGTTCTACTTTGTTTTGCGCCAACTGTGCGCTGATTTCAGCTAATCGCTCTTCCGTGATTCCTTTGCCATTATCACGAATCAAAAGATGAACAAGTCCATTTTCTTCAAATACTTTTACACTCAATGCGTTATCAAAACGAGTAAAATCAACGCCATGTTTAAAATAATTTTCTACTAATGGTTGGATGATAAATTTCGGTGCTTCAATCTCTTCCAATGATGATTCAATCGTGAAATGATAGGCGATACGGCTAGGATAACGCATTTGATAGAGGTACACATACTTCTCACAAAAATCCAATTCTTCTTTTAAATGAATCGTCTTTTCCTGGTTGGTGTTATTACGTAATAATGCAGAGAAAGCATAGACAACATCTGCTAGTTCTTCACTACCTTCACTGATGGCATACATTCGAATATATTCCAATGTATTGTATAGAAAATGCGGATTGATTTGTGCTTGTAATGCGCGCATGTGCGCATCTTGTTGTTTGATTTCTAATTTGTAGATATCTTCCACATATTGATTGATACTGCCTAGCATCTCATTGATTCCGACTGATAGGTCTTTTAGCTCGTATTCAGTGATACTAGTATCCACACGAGTATCTAAATTCCCTCTAGCCACTTCATCCATGGCTTCCATGACACGATCGATTTGTTGAGAATAACGTTTGAACGTCTTGTATAAATATAAAAGCAATAAACCATCCAATAAAATGACGCCAATAATTAACGGTGCTAAGCTTTTTTCTGTTACTTGGCGAACCGTACGCTTATCTAATGTGGCTAAAATACGATAATCGTCGGACACCTCTTGCGATTGGATAAAATTCGATTTTTCTAATTTCTCCACTGGTAATGTAGAATCCGCTTGTAGGGTCTGATTGATCAACTTTTCCTGCTTAAAGATTCGTTCTTTGCCCAGTGCTCGATCATGAAATGTATACAACCGATTACTCGTTCCGGAAATCATGTAAAGAGATAATCCATTAAACGTATTTAAATTCGTCAGCGCTGCATCAAGTTCATCTTTATCAAACCCTACAAACATACTGCCAATTTCTGCGCCACCTTGTGTAATCGTCATTTTGATATAAAAAGCCTGTTTTAATTGTGGCGTTCCCTTCTTGACTATCCCGCCTTTGTTCTCTCTAGTGGACTCAAAATATTCTGGTAATTGGTTGAACACAAGGTACACACTACTTACCTCTTCATAATTGACATACATATCACGAACTACGTTAGGGAATGAAAGAAAATCAGCAGATTGTCGTTGTCGGTCGTACGCATACATCAAATATTGATCGATCGGTTTAGTTAAATAAGTGGTGGTATTCTCGATTTTATCTGAATCCCCTACAAATTGATCTTTGATCACTTTACTTAACGTTGTTTTATCACTAAGCGTTCGCAACGTACTTTGAACTGCGTCATTCACTACTTGTTGTGCTTGAATTTGTCTTTGGATGAATGTATGCACACTGATGATGATCGTTGCAATCATCGTCAAAGCAATCATCATGATCGCATATTTACGCAATAAACGGTTTAACAACGTTCCTTTTGAAAAGATAAAATCTAACCTATTCATATGTTTCCAACTGCAAGTCCAGATTTTCCCGCCATTGTTTGGTGATCGTTCCGTTCCAAACTGTAAGTAACCCAATCAAACCAAATAAAATCAACCCTTTATAATTCCACGTCACCCAAAGAATCAGACCACTGCCAAGGATGATTTTTAAGAAAGTTGAAAAACTTGCGAAACTGGAAATCAAGCTCAACTTCAGCAGATTTCTTAAAGTCATTTGATAGCCACTATCTAAAATCATACTATATTGATACGTCGCATAGGCGTACAACATGCTGAACAGTATAATAAAATCAACCACTAAGAAAAGAATCCCTTGAATCTGTACAGATAAATACAAGTTATAACTAAGCAAAAAAAGACAAGCCGAAAAAAGACCAAATAATTGATTTCCTCGCACGAAGGACTGTTTGAACATCTGCCAACTTTCGCTGATCATGATATCTTTATATTCGAAACCATGGAGATAAAACTGTTCATTGACAACTTTCCAAGCTGGCCCGATTCCTAAAACGACGCCGCCACACACAGCTAAGCCCCAAAAATACAATGTCAATTTCATGATGACCCATACGCGTATGAATACTGTTTCCAATGCTCTACCTAACACAGGACTTCCCCCCCTTTATTCTTCATCATATCCTATTATACAAAAACATACTGTAACATTGAGCATATTGGAACCTTTAAAACCAAATAAATGGTCTTCGAGGAGCAATACTTCGGTTATCAGCTAGATAACCGATAGTCCAGAAGTAGCTTCTTCGTAAATAAGGCGGAATCCACAAAAATGCAAGAGCAATTTCCGTGGATTCCGCCTTATTTCTCGGAGCTAGATACTTCCATCATAACTTCAGTATTGATTAATTGTTCTCTTGTCGGAATGTATCATATTGTTTTTGCATTTCTGTCAGTACTTTGTCGTATCCAGCTTTATCTAAGGCATCCATTAGTTTTGGTAAGGTTTCATCTGGATCGACAGTTCCAGTGTTCAATCCATCAAGGTATTGATTCATGACATTTGAGATATTACTCAATTCAGTTTTTACGCTGTCTGTATTAAAACTGAAGCCTAAGATTGGAGAAGTTTCAGCTTCTGCAATCGATTGATCTCTTTTAGCAATCATTTCATCGGTAATCGTATCTTGTGTATAAAGAATCTTATTGTTTCCAGTATTCCAAGCAGACATGTGCGTTTTTGGCTGATAGCCGTCTAATAATTTTACTTTGTCATCGCCAACTTTTTCCCATGCCTCTCCTTCGATTCCCCAAACCAAGCCGTTAAGCAATTCAGGATCGCTATTCAATAACGCTAAGAACTCTACTGATTTCTCTTTGTTTTTTGATGTATTAGAGACAACAAAATTTGCCATTTGCGCTTGTCCTGTTGATTTCAAAGGAACAGTAATTGGTTTCGATACTAATTCTTGATTTGCAGCATTTGTTAAAATCGTATCGCCGTAATCGTATGGTCCTTGTGTTTCTCCACGCATCAACCATGTATTACCTTCTAACGGATAATCTTTGTTACTAGTCGCTGCATCACTAGGGATCAATCCTTGATCATACCAACTATGCATCGTCCGTAACAGTTCGATGTAATTTTCGTTGTCATATTGATTAATGATCTTTGTTTTGTCGCCATTCAAATCAACCGCAAATGGCAAAGTATTTCCTAATGGATAATCGAAATCCCCTTGTACTTTAAATCCTTGCCCAATGGCAAAAGCCGCTGTATTCGGTTCTTTTTTATGGAATTCTTGTAAAACTTTTTCTGCATCTGCATACGTTTCAATACCATCAATCGATAAATTGTATTTATCTAATAATGGCTTATTGAAAGTCAACACTTGTTGTGCAAAGACATTGGCGTTTACAGGGAAGGCATATAATTTCCCGTTGACCAGATTGCCTTTGATATATGCTTCATCCAAAGAATCATACGCTTCTTTTCCATATTTAGGCGCTAATTCAGTCAAGTCTGCAAACGCGCCTTTTTGTGCATTTGATACGTAATTGTTGGCAAAAGCGATATCGTAATTTTCACCGGATGAGATGATGACGTTCATTTTCTTCTCATAGTCGCCCCAACCAATATAGTTGATATTGACTTTTACACCAATTTTTTCTTCAATACGTTTATTTGCGACTTCCATCAGCTGATCAAGGTTATCTGGTTTGTCACCGATCTGGTACATTTGTAATGTCGTCGTATCACTGGCCGCTGCATCGTCCTTGTCACCTGAACCGCCCCCACAAGCTGCTAAACTGATTGCTGTTAGTGCTGAGAATCCTGTAAAAGCTAATTTTTTCCATAACTTCATATCTTTTTCCTCCTATTTTAGTGCTTTATTCTTTGACGCCGCCAATCGTTAACCCTTTAACAAAATGTTTTTGGAAAAATGGATAGCTGATCGCAATCGGTAATGTTGAGATAACAACGATTGCCATACGAGCAGACTCTCCAGGAACAGAAGCAAGACCGCCGGCTAACTGACTACCTGCTCCAGCATTTTGAGTAAGATATTGGATATTGCTTTGAATCTTCATCAATAAATATTGCAATGGAACGAGATTATCGTTTTGAATATACAGTAACGCATTGAACCAGTCATTCCAATAACCTAAAGCTGCAAATAAACTGATTGTCGCAATTCCTGGAATCGCTAAAGGTAAGACGATTTGTACAAAAATCCGAAGTTCACTCGCCCCATCTATCCTAGCAGATTCAATGATCGAATCAGACACCGAACGTTTAAAGAATGTTCGCATCACGATAATATTGAACGGACTGACTGCCATCGGTAAAATCAATGCCCAAATCGTATCTTTCAGTTGTAATAAATTCGTCATCACTAAGTAGTTCGCAACCATCCCTGGTGAGAACAACATCGTGATCAAACAAAAAACTGTAAAGAAACGACGAAATGGAAAGTTGGATCGAGAAATAGCATAAGCATATAAAGAAGTTGCTGTACTATTGATCAACGTTCCTACTACTGTCACAAGAACAGTGACGAAAAGAGCCTGAAAAATTTTGTTTTGCATCTGGTCAAACAAAAAAGTATACCCAAATGTACTAAATGTTTTAGGCCAGAAACTATACCCTTGTGTGGACAAAATGGATTCATCTGTAAAAGAGATCGCAATTACAAAAATAAATGGTAACACACAAGAAAAAGCAAAAAGTGCAATCAAAATATTGGAGAAAAAGTTGGTGGTTTGACTAAACGAGCGGATCTCTACTCGTTGAACTTTCTTTTTATTCATTTTTCTCCTCCTTAGAACAATGCCGATTCGCTGTCAAAACGACGAGCAATCGTATTGGTGATCATTAATAAAACAAAGCCGACGACTGATTGATACAGCCCAGCTGCGGCCGTCATACCAAAGTCGCCAGTGGATGTCAGCCCATTATAGATATAAGTATCTAAAACTTGTGTCACTTCATAAAGCGCTCCGGAATTTCTTGGGATATTATAGAACAAACCAAAGTCCGCTCGGAAAATATTTCCAACTGCTAATATCGTCAAGATCGTCATCAGAGGGACCAATTGTGGAATCGTCACATGTTTGATTTGTTGCCACTTGCTTGCGCCATCCACCATCGCTGCCTCGTAATACGTCGGATCGATTCCCATAACTGAGGCAAAATAAATGATACTGTTATAGCCGATCCCTTTCCATGTTCCAATAAAGACTAGAATAAATGGCCAATATTTAGGATCATTATACCAATTGATTGTTTCTCTCCCACTTGCTGCCAACCATTGATTGAAGATCCCTTTATCTGGACTTAAAAACGCATAGACAAAGTAACTAATGATGACCCAAGAAAGGAAATAGGGAAGCAATGACATGGTCTGGTATACTTTTACCAATCGTTTATTTCGCAATTCACTCATAATGATTGCAAACACGACAGATATCAAAAGATTCAGTAAAATAAATGTCACATTATATAAAATCGTATTTTTGGTAATCAGAAACGCTTGATCAGAAGAAAATAAAAACTTGAAATTCTCCAATCCAACCCATGGACTCTCTCTTAAACTGGCAAGAAAGCCATCCGCAGAAATATGGAAATTTTTAAACGCAACGACATTCGCTAATACCGGGATGTAAAAGAAAAAAATCATCCAGATCATCCCAGGGATCGCCATTAAAACAAGCGCCTTATAGCGCCATAAATTCCCAAAAAAACCTTTTAACCCCTTCCTTTTTCTCATATAAAAACTCCTTTCACCTCATTCGCACTGTCATTATAGCGCTTTCAAAAGATATAATAAATGAACAAATCATAGGGAAAATGAAACAAATTATAGAGAAGATTGTAAAAGAATCATTTTGATCTGAGGTGTGAGACAGAAAAACGAAAAATAGCTGTTTTAGGTTGCCATCTATCATGATTTCAATAAATAAACAAAAAAACTTACAGGATTGAGTAGTATACCCCAATCCTATAAGCTGTGTTTTCAGGCTCTATTTACTTCTTACTTGTGCCAATTCATCTGGTGTCATTTGGCGATACTCTCCTAAAGCTAAATCTTCTGGCAGAAGAAAATTCCCCATACGTATCCGTTTCAAGTAAGTGACTTCTTTGCCAACGGCTTTTACCATCCGTTTGACTTGATGGAATTTCCCTTCATGTAAGATCAAGCGGATACGAGAAGTGATTGTTTCTTCATCGACTGAGTCAATGAACAGTTTTGCAGGCAGTGTCTGTTCATCTTTATCAATGAGTAATCCTTCTGCAAATGCTGACACATCTGCTTTCGTCATCACACCTTTGACCTCTGCCAAGTATTCTTTTTCTACGTGTTTTTTAGGAGAGAGTAATTGATGTGAAAACTGTCCATCATTGGTCAGGATCAACAATCCTTCTGTATCTTTATCTAACCGACCGACTGGAAATAGATCTTCCCGAAAATCTTCATCAGAAAGTAAGTCGATGACGGTTTGATCATGATTATCTTGAGTTGCTGAAACTACGCCAGCTGGTTTATTCAAGATATAATAAAAATCTTTTTGATAATTTAAGGATTCATCTAGATACACCACCGTGTCTTCGGTTTCTTTCACTTGATATTTATCACTTTTAATACAGTTTCCATTGACTGTGATCAAGCCTTTTTTGATCAGCCCTTTGACTTCTTTGCGGCTGCCAAGACCGATGTCAGCTAAAAATTTATCTAAACGCATGTGATTGTCCCCTTTTCAAGCAATGCCTGTCTTATTTGATACGTAACCGTCGGCGTAAACGAATCATCCCTTGACGTCCTAATAACTTATCTGCGAGACGAAGCTTCAGTGCCAGATACGTATATACCAAACCACCCACTCCGGCGACTAAAACAATTAATATTAGTGATTGGAACTTACTGTCTTGGCTCAAGAACATCCCGAAAATCATTTTCGTCAGCCCTGCTGCAAGGAGCATCAACAGAGTAAGAATAAAAATCAATAAGGTGCGACGCCATACAAATTTCCGATTGAAGCGAGCCACTTGATGGATTTTCTTTAGTATCAGTGAACAAGAAACGATAAAACCAATCATCGTTGCGAGCAATGGTCCATATACTTCAAAAATACGGATTGCTGGATACTGCAAGACTAATTTTACGAGAAACCCAACCAGTAAGTATTGGATCGCCGCTTTGTTTTCAAACATCCCTTGAAGCATATTCGATACAAGCATATAAAGTCCTAGAAAAAGACCGACAAAACTTGCTTGGATCAATACTTGGCTTCCTAATTGATCTGGTGTATAAAATAAAGTATTCAAAGGGTATGCCAAGAGCATCACACCACACGTTGCAGGAAACATAATAAAGGAAAACAACTGTAAATTACTGCTTGTTAATTTTGCTAGTCCACGACGATCCTTGATCGTTACCGCTTCCGTGATCAAAGGTAAACCTGTCGCAGCAATCGACGTCGCTAAAGCAATGACGACCATTGTCAACTTGTCAGGATTCGCACTGAAAATTGAAAAAAGATCCAATAATTGGGCATTGGAATATTCAGTGGTATCCGACATGATTTTAATAAATGTAAATTGATCGACTAATTTAAAAATCGTGATCCCTGATCCTACGATGATAAAAGGAATCGCTTCTTTGATCGTATCCAACAATAATTCTTTCGTGGCAATGGTCACTTGGTTTTCACTGTACTGCACACGAGCTGCTGTATACGCTTGATGTTTCTTCAAAAAATATAATAAGACAGCCAAGCTGACGATCATCCCAATAAATGCTGCAAAAGTCGATTGGGTCACCGCAGTTACGTAGTCCCCTGACAGGACTTTCATGATGATGAATGTAGAAAGCAACAGATAAAATACGCGCGCAATCTGCTCAACGATTTGCGAAAGTGCATAAGGCATCATTTCCTGATTCCCTTGGAAGTATCCTCGAATAACACTCATACAAGGAAATACTAATAGTGCTGCACTTAATGAGCGCATGATTGGAATCAATTCTTCCCCACCACCAGAGGCACGAGCTAACCAAGGCGAAGCAAAATACATAAATCCTGCAAAAAACACCCCTAAAACAGCCATCATTTGCATTGCTCGTAGAAACAACCGGTGAGACGTCCCGTATTCATTCAATGAATTGTAACGTGCGGTTTGTTTCGCAATGGCAGCTGGAATCCCCGCAGTTGAAATCATTAAGAATAACGCATAAATATTGTACCCCATATTGAATAATCCATTGGCAGCCTTTGCATTTTCGCCCATCCAAGCATACCAAGGAATAATATAGACTGCGCCCAGTAATCGAGAGATCATATTACTTGCAGTCATCCAAGCAGAACCTCTAGCCATTTTCTCTTGAACTGTCAAATTTTCTACTGCTGGTTTTCTTTGATTAGTCATTGATCAGATTCCAACTTTCTTCAAAACATTACTCATATTTTAAGTGTAAATCCACAAAGTAGCAATCTTTTTATCGGCTTTTTTTATTTTATATCAGTTAAAGTCTTTACATAATAACTGTTTTATTTTGATTACAGAATGCTCTTGTTCTCTATCCTCATTCTTTGGAAACTGGCTTATTTTTTACCAAGGGAGTATTTTCTGTTTTAACATCTTCATTCACCGAACGAAATTAAAATGTGAAAAAATCGCTTAATTTCTCAGTTGCTTTCTATTTATTTTATTATTTTTAATATATTGGGATTTCTGTAATGAATTATCTCCATCTATTTTTAGGTCCTTTCCTATTTTTCGGCCTGCCTATTTTTTTGATCTTGTCAACTAATTTTCATTTTTACTTAAATCGTCTGTTCACGAAAATACGTAACAAAAAATATGCTATAATAAACCAAATAAATACAAAGTGAGGGATGATTCAATGAGCTTCTCCTTAGAAGATATCCGCAACTTATTGTTAAAAGAAAATCTGTTAAAAGAATTTGTATCACCACAGGGGTGGCATCTGTATGCTCCAGAAAATAGAGTATTCAAGAAATTAAGTTATGACTCACGTCAGGTCGATGCTGAGACATTATTTTTTTGTAAAGGATTAAATTTTAAAGAAGAGTATTTAACTGCCGCAATTGCTCAAGGGCTTAATTACTACGTGGCTGAAGAACCTTATGAGAACGAAGCTTGTGGCATAATCGTGACCGATATTCGCAAAGCAATGGCAATTCTTTCCATGGCTTTTTATGATTATCCACAAAACAAGATGCTAGTCATCGGATTTACTGGGACTAAAGGTAAAACCACCGCTGCATACTTTACCAAGGCCATTTTAGACCATACGACTAACTATAAAACTGCCCTTTTTTCAACTATGAATACCACATTAGACGGCAAGTCTTTTTTCAAATCTCATCTGACAACACCGGAATCACTCGACTTGTATCGCATGATGGCTGAAGCAGTAGAAAACGGTATGACACATCTTGTCATGGAGGTTTCTTCTCAAGCCTACAAAACGCAACGTGTTTATGGACTCACTTTAGATGTCGGGATTTTCCTAAATATTTCACCCGATCATATCAGTCCGATCGAACACCCGACGTTTGATGATTACTTTTATTGCAAACGTCAACTGATCTTAAATTCAAAAAAAGTGATTTTAAATCGTGAAAGTGATTACTTTGATTTATTAGTGGAAACAGGACAAGTCCACGGTATTCCTGCCATCACTTACGGACGAGCAGATACTACAGACGTTCAAGTGAAAAGTTTAGAAAATCAAACGCAAGCGTTCGAATTGATCACACATGGTTCTGAATTACCTGTTGAAGCAGAATATACGATCAAATTAGCTGGTGGCTTTAATCAAGAAAATGCAGCTAGCGCAATCATTGCAGCGACATTAGCGGGTGCTTCGATTTCAGATGCCCAACAAGGACTAAGAGAAGCTAGGGTTCCCGGACGCATGGATCAGTTGACCCATAAAAACGGCTCCCATATATATGTTGACTATGCCCATAACTATTTAAGTTTAAAAACATTATTAGCATTTGCTAAGAGTGAGCATCCTAATGGCCGTGTGATCGTCGTTCTAGGAAGTCCAGGAAACAAAGCGATTTCCCGCAGACAAGACTTTGGAGAAGTCTTGTCAGAAACAGCCGATGTCGTTTTCTTGACCGCAGATGATCCTGCTTTTGAAGATCCACAAAAAATTGCAGAAGAAATCCATGCAGCGATCACAAATACAGCACTTGCTGTTCATTATGAAATGGACCGTCCGACTGCGATCCAACTAGCATTAGCAGAAAGCCAGCCAGAAGACTCTGTTGTGATTGCTGGTAAAGGCGTGGATGCCTATCAAAAAGTCGGTGGCGTAGATGAACCTTATGAAGGTGACTATGACATAGCAAAACGCTTGATTGAACAATGATTGATTTACAGAAAAAGCAGATTTTCTAATTTAGACACTTAACAACAACTAAAAAACCAACTCATCATGAGCTTTCCTTTTTTATGATGAGTTGGCTTTTTTAGTTGGTTAGTTCCATGATTTTTGACGTGAGGGGAAGTGAATGATTTTTTCTGTGGATTCTTGTCTTTCAATATTTTTGTATGAGCCTTTGCTTTCAAATTATCGAGAGACTGTCATTTCGAATCATCGGCTTTGCTTGTATAGATACTCAAGTTTTTTTGTTTATTGGATTTGTTTATTGGATTTGTTTCTTTCATTTCTTTTACTTGTCCTCCTTTTTCTAAACCTCTTTATTTCATACTTATGTCTAGTATACGGAGGATTTCCCACATATTTGTCCTTTTTTTTCTGTTATTTGATATAAATATCAAGCATCATTGAGTTGCCATCGACCATTTTTACATCTTTTTATGACTGTCCATATATGAACTAGGCTATTCCCCTTATTTTTAGAATGTTGCACTTTTGACTATCTTGGCAATTGAAATATCGTGGCTTGCTTTAAGAGGGGGAGCAACTGTTTTCTAATATTCCCTTGCCTTACTTTGATCGTGTTCTCCCTCTAGAAGTAACTTCGTAGGTTCTATTGACTAATAGATATCTATTTTTTTGTATACAAGGTTATTTTTACAAGCTTCCCCCAATTTTCTCATTATTCAACATATATAGGCTTTTCTTTTTTCATAACAACTCACTAAAAAACTCAGTTACCATCTCTAACGAATGGCAACTGAGTTTTCTTTTGAATCACTATGCCACTGAACCTTCTCTTGCTAATTCTGCGGCTTTTTCTTGTTCTTCAGTCAATAATTTATTGTCATAAAACTTGATGAATGGCAACCAGATGATAAAGCCGAGAATCGCACATAAGACGGCTAAGACAGCGGCTTTCCAATCACCTCCACTACCAACAAAGGCGCCGATCCCTACCGGTGAAGGCCAAGGCATTTGGGCTAACATTGGTCGAACAATTTCTAGTTTGATGGCAAAGTATGCTAATGATGCGGATGCCATCGGTGCTAAGAAAAACGGTACTGCCAGGTAAGGATTATAAACGATCGGCATCCCGAAAATGATTGGTTCATTGATATTGAAAATCCCTGGTACTAATGAAGCTTTTCCTAATACTTTTAACTGATCGGATTTTGCCATAAAAGCAATAAAGATAATTAATCCTAATGTCGCCCCAGAACCACCAACTGTTACATAAGAGTTATTAAATTCGCCGGCTAAAGGATAATTTGCACCTTGGGCATTCGCTGCCATGTTCGCTAAAACGATTGGTGTCAAGAATGAGGTAATAATGTTCGCCCCATGAATCCCTACGATCCATAATGCGTGGATCAAGAAATAAATGATCATGATCCCTATCCACGTATTCGTTAATTCTGTTACAAATCCAAATGGAATAGCGATCATTTTGAAAATATCTGTTCCTAACGCAACTAATGTGCCATTGACAAGCATCACCACAAAGGCAATCACAAACGTTGGGATCAATGCGGTAAAGGAACGTGAAACCCCAGGTGGTACAACATCTGGCATCTTGATGACCCAGTTGCGTTTTACACACATACAATACAACTCAACTGCAATGTAAGACATGATGATGGCGGTAAAAATGCCTGACGTACCCAGACGTTCGACAAATGCGCCCATACGTACCCCACTAACCACAGTTTCTGCATCGGTCATACTAGAGATCAAGCTGATTTTTCCGTCTGAAATGATCAACTCTGGAATACACATGAAGAAAGCAAAAACAGATAATAGCGCGCCAGTTAAAGGATTGACATTCAGTGCTTGTTCATCTCTTTCGATCGACGTTAATTCATAAGCAAATACAATAGCAAAATAAATAGATAATATCCCCATCGTCATCGTATTGACGATCATATACAAGTCGCTGACTTTAAAGAAAGTTGCATTGAAAAATCCTTCTAAAAACGGAAATGGTAACGGTAAAATATTCAAAACTAAAAACATCGAACCTACGATCGTAAAAGGAATCGACGCCATCCCAGCAGCCATTACTGCGCGTACGATCTTGAATTGTGCCACTTTCCCCATCGGTCCCATCAAATATTTCTGTAGAAAATCAAACATCTATTTACTCCCCTTTCCAAAATGTACTACACGTTCATACTCTTTGATTCGTTGATAGTGACGATCCGTATTTGCATGGATTTTATTCAAGCGTCGCTGACAAAACAGACAGATCAGTAGCCCACTAGCAATCACAAACAGAATCAATGCTTGTCCATTTGAACCATCCGCCATAAAAGGAAACAATTGAGAATATCCTGGTGAAAATACTGCTAATAGGAGAAATACATTGGTTACCGCTTGCAATCGGAAATAATTTCGAGTAACCGTTGCATTATTTTTATGTGTACGATAGAGTGCCACTTGTTCTGCGACGACTGGTAAAAGAAAGAATAATAGCCCTAATGGTACCCAAAACATCTTGCTACTCGCAAGGAGTAAGGAAACCAGCCAGTAAAGATTGGTAAAAAAGAAACCAGCTGTCAAATAGCGAATAATCAGATAGCGATTAAAATATAAGACTTTCAAACTAAATGCTTTTTTCTCTAACTCCCGTTGTTTTTTCTCAGCTTCACTCATTTTCCCACCTCCGTTCTTGTTTATTTTTGATATAAGTAACTCATCTCTTTTGCCACTTCCAACAAAGTCATCGTCGTCATCAGATGATCTTGCGCATGGACCATGATGATTTCCATTTCGATCTTTTGCCCACTTGCATATTCTTTCAATAAATGCGTTTGTGACCTATGGGCTTCCAAAATCTCCTGATTCGCTTCATTTAGCTTTTCTTCAGCTTCTGTGAAGCTTTCTGCTCGTAACAAAGCAAATGCCTCGTGGATCAATGTTCGTGCATTGCCACTGTGAAAAATAATATCAAATGCGGTCACTTGGAGCTCTTCACTCGTCATTTTCTCCGTCATCAAGACGCCTCCTTAGTAAATCATTTTCATAAATTGTTGATTAAAGTTTTCAAACGTTGGTTCAGCTAAAATCAGCTGCTGTAGATCCAATCGATCAATAAATTTTACGATTGCCTTCGTTACAACAGTGATTCCTTCATTCTCGATACAAGAAGGAGAGACTAGAAAGACAAAATGGAGCGCCCCTTGTTCATCCCATGCCATCCCATCAGGAATGATCCCCACTGCAATTTTAGCAGTAACCCCCACTGGGATCGCTGGATGCGGGACAACTACTTGTTCACTGAAAATGATTTGCCCCATTTTCTCACGACGTTTGATTTGGTGAGACATCTCAGACGTATAATTCTCCGTTTCATCTTCTTGTAAAAGTGCCAACAATTCAGCGATCACTTGATCTTTTGTTGGTGCTGAAGAATAGACTTTAAACCATTTTTTTGAAATCTGCTCTTCGTAAAATGCCCTCTTTTCTTTCATGAGTGAGACAGATTCTTGAGGCTTCACGAAACAACTTGGGCGATGTTCTTCAATCACTTTACGGATTTTTTGAACATCTTGATCATTCAAGAAAACACTGACATGAAGAACAGGGACTTTGAAAAACATCGTTGATAAATCAATGGAAGAAATAATCAAATCAACATTTTCTAACGACTGTTCATCGATTTCGTAATAGCCTTTCACTTGATTCACTGCAATATTTTTTCCAAATTCACTCAACACTCGATTTTTTAGCAATTGCGCACTTCCATAGCCAGTCGCACAAATGATCAATGCCTGTAGTTTACAATCTACCTTATTTTTTTCAATTGCTGCCATTAAATGAAGCGCTAAATACGCCCATTCATCCTCATTGATTTTATAACCTTTCAGCGAAGGCATTTGACCAAAATAGTGTTTGGTTAATTCAAATGCTCTCGGATCTTCTTTTTTGATTTCTTTTGTTAAAGGATTTTCCAGAGCGATTCCTCGCTCTAAGCGAACCAGCATCGGTTCTAAATGATTGAGTAAGCCATTCCTGAATTGATAATCCTCGACGATGGACTGCCCCAGAACCTGAGCTAACTCTTTAAGAACTGACATTAACTCTGTCACTAACTTCTGATTCTCCCTTTTATGATTTTGATTCGATTTAGCCATCAAATGTAACGCTAAATAAGCAATTTCATCTTTTGGGAAACGAACATTCATTATAGACTCGATCCGTCTGGTTATCTTCTTAGCTGCTTGATATTCGGTCTCATGGATTTCTTCTCCAGTGATTTCAGGTACTTGTATCTCAAAACCAGCTCGCATTCGCTTGATTGCCAATGCTAAATGTAACGCTAAATTTTGTATCACAAAATCGGACACCTTCAATTTGGATTCACGAATCTCGTCCAAGATGACGATCACTAATTCTTCAAAATTGATTTCCTTGAAAAATTGACTGTTACCGAGATATTCTTTTAAAGAATTGGTATACTTATTTCCAAAAAAGGTATCCATGATCACATGTCGCTTGTCCTGTTCTTGACCCTCGATCCACATTCCCTGCTTATGTTTCGACACAATTTTCAACGAATATTCGGCGATCTTCTCTTTGATTTCTTGGATATCATTCACTAAACTCGAACGGCTGATATATAACTCTTCTGCCAAATCATCGATCACGATTGCGCGATCTTCCAAAAGTAGTTTATTTAAAATGTACTTTTTTCGATCTTCTGAACCATAAAACTCAGTCACCTGATCACCATATTCGACAGTTACTTCTCGTTGCTTTAAAAACAGGGCAAAAGCAAGCTTGTTGATGATCTCTAGTTGATACCCTTGCCCTTGCTTGGCGATGAGTCTTCCGCCATTGTTTTCGATCACTTCATTCAATGTTTTTAAATAGTTGCGAATCGTACGGTCAGATAATAATAATTCAGAAGCGAGGTACTGGCTCGTGAGGTATTCTCCTTGATGATCAATCAATTGCCGCAATAACTCTTTTTCTGTTTGTTTCATTATTATCTTCCCCTATTCGTCTATATATTTTCCTCAATCAGCTCCGCTAATTTTTGGATACCTGTAGGGATAGGAACATACGCTTGGAATGGTATACTTACGACCGGTTTCCCTACTGTTTTTCCTAGTTTAACAAATTTATCCAAGTACATTGTTGTTTGAGGACTGATCAAGAACAAATCGAAATCACTTGTCTTGATTTGGTTGTCCCCTTCAGTTGCAGAAACCGCATCAACAAATACTTCTTCCCCTTTTCCTTTAAAATATTCTGTTGTTTTTGATGCCATCATCGAAGAAGACATTCCTGCGGCACAAATAATCAATGCTTTTTTCATTACGATCACTCCTCTAATTTTTTAATTGGATTTCTTATATTCACTATAAAATGAAATCGCTTTCTTTTCAAAATAGATTTTTCCGTATCGCTTAGGAAAATAGTTATAAGATTACGTACAAAAAAGAAGTCACACAGTTGTGCAACTTCTTCTTATCAATTACTGCGCATGGAAATTCAAACGCATACTGTAGATTGGATTCAAGGGATCATCCAAGCCTTCAAAATCAAAGTTTTCACCAACTGTGCCAAATAATGAGAAGGAGAAAGAAGCACTATGCCCTTCGATCGTTCCTAATTCTCTGCGGTTATTGAGGTTTTTTCCTGATGAGATCAACATGACTTGATTGTCATTCAAATTGTTTTTTACCCCAAGATCGATTTCTGTTAGTTTTTCCGTAGCGGATTGACTAACGACCGAACTCACTGACACTTGGACCGCTCGTTCCGCATTGTTTTGGATCTGATATGTTGGTGAGACGATACCATTGCTTTCTTTACTTTCTGCAAAGGATACGTTCACAGGAATCGTCACATCAATGTACTCGGACGTATCTTCTAGAATCGTGACTTGACTGTTCAGTGTCCGAACATTGCCCGCTTGGTCTGTTAAGGTGATCGTTACACCATGATCGCCTACCGCTAAATCCGCAAATGCGACATTATTTTCATACGCAACTTCGACTTGAATATCTGGTGACAATGACCAGTTATCCGTTGGATCCCCATCTAGAAATTCACGAGCATCTGGTACTGTTTGTCCTTTTGTGAACACCAATGGATCTTTTAATGTTCCGTCGGGTGCTGTGGTATCTAGTATCCGTGGCATGATATTTTTAAAGACATATTCATTCCCAGCTTCATCGGTTGCTGTGAGATCCATGTAATAGGTATTGTATTCAGTATTCGGCTCTAAACTATACAAGGGATACTGACTTTTCAATTGAATATTTTCTAACTCTGACCAATTGTCCGCTAAATCATTGATCAAGGAACGCAACTCTTCTTGAGTAAAATCTCGATAACGATCGGCCTCAAAAACGGTCCAAGTTCCTTTGACGCTTCCTGTCGGCGCTTGCGTATCGATCACTCGATAGTTCACAGGATATTCCGTCTGATTGCCTCGGATATCTTGTAAACGGACTTTTGCATCATAGACGGTCATCGAAGGTGCAACATTGACGATACTCACAATTTCTCCTAAATCATTCCGCAAAGAAAGATCGATTTGATCTGAGGCCGTCGTATTATCCAATGGGTCTTCAGTAAAGAACTGTAATAGATCGTCTCTCGTCAATTCATCTTTTCTTCGTGCTTGGAAATCGACAGGTTGGGTTACGACATTTCCTGTCGGTCCTTCGTTGTCTCCTGCTTTGAATTTGACTTCGTGAGGACTTGACTGATTCCCATGTCCATCCGTCAACCGGATGTAACCGATATATTCCTTGAATTCTAAATCATCTAACTCAAACTCGTTGCCTTCACTATCCACTAATTCAATGACAATATTCTGTGGCAATGTCCAGTTATCACTAGGATCTCCATTTAAGAACTGCAACAAGTCTGTTCGTGAAAAAGTATTAGCTGTATGACTCGAAAAGTCGATGACTTCATTTTTAAAATTGGCTGTTGGAGCGGTAGTATCCACTATCCGTGTCATGGTATTTTTAAAGACATATTCATTCCCAGCTTCATCGGTTGCAGTGATGTCCGTCGGATGATATGAATTCGTTGAATTAGGAGATAAATCAAACAAGTGTCGGTGATTTTCTAACTGAATATTTTCTAACTCTGACCAATTGTCCGCTAAATTATTGATCAAGGAACGCAACTCTTCTTGAGTAAAATCTCGATAACGATCGGCCTCAAAAACGGTCCAAGTTCCTTTGACGCTTCCTGTCGGCGCTTGCGTATCGATCACTCGATAGTTCACAGGATATTCCGTCTGATTGCCTCGGATATCTTGTAAACGGACTTTTGCATCATAGACGGTCATCGAAGGTGCGACATTGACGACACTCACAATTTCTCCTAAATCATTCCGCAAAGAAAGATCGATTTGATCTGAGGCCGTCGTATTATCCAATGGATCTTCAGTAAAGAACTGTAATAGATCGTCTCTCGTCAATTCATCTTTTCTTCGTGCTTGGAAATCGACAGGTTGGGTTACGACATTTCCTGTCGGTCCTTCGTTATCTAGTGTAAATTTGACTTCTTGTAAGTTTGATTGATTTCCTCGCTCATCTTCTAAACGAATATAACCTGTCTGGATAGCATCTGATGATTCTAAATTTTGTAAGTTTATCACTGTACCATTTTCGTCAACGAGTTGAATAATGATATTTTCTGGTAAGGTCCAGTTATCATCAAGATCATCATTTAAAAACTGCATGAGATCTGTTCGCGAAGGAATCTCTGTTGTCACTTCAGAAAGATCGATTGTCTCTGTTTGTACTGTTCCTGTTGGGGCTAATGTATCAACAATAGAGATTCTTGTTGGTGAAACATAGCCAGCATTTAACGATTCATCCGTAATGGTAAAGCCAGTTTGATAAGATGTACCTGGTCTTAACTCGGATAAGTTCCGTTCATAAGTCACCTTTATGTTTTCTGGATATGTCCAATTATCACTAAGTGTATTTATTGCGGATCGGAGCTCTTCTTGAGTGAAATCGCGATGTCGATTCGCTTGAATGGACGTCCACGTCGTTTTTGCTGTTCCAGTAGGAGCTTCGGTATCTACGACTGTTGCGTTTGTCCAAAATTGTGTAGGACCTGCGGTCGAATTGTTATTTTGAAGATACACTGGTATTCTATTACTGTAACCAGGATACCAGCCGCCTCCCAAACTAACCGTGGAATAACTCCAACTACCTGTACTCGGTAATGTATGGAACCAGCCTTGAATGACTGATTGAGGAAGACTCTGACTTCTCGTCGCCTGAACAGTCACATTTTCATAAACACCCACTGAAGCAACCGGATTGATAGTCAAGTGTCCAATTGTTTCCCCTGTATAATTGAGCTCCATCACTTTCCTTGGTGTAGCAATATTCGGAAACTGCGTTGCGACAACCGTTGAACCTAGCGCTACATTTCCACGAATATCTAATGATATCGCTGTATTCCCTGTTTGTGTTCGTGTAACTGTGAAATTGATGGTTGCAGTATAGTTAGTATTCTTTATCACTGTTGCAGAAACCTCAATAGCTGAATTACTTGATACTATATTATTCAAATTATAAGTATTTTGGTGGGTCGAATGATTGCCGTAGTACATCTGTGTGTAAAATTCGTCCGGCATTCCTGCAGGACTGTCAGTCGCAATTGACGAAATCCATCCATTACTGCCGTTGATTCTTTCAACTAAAGAGTGAGTCGGTACAGTAACTGCGAATGTTGTGGATGAACCTGCAGCTGTATTTAAATCGATTGTTCGATTAATTGCATTTTGTAAGATATTTTCTAGATATGAACTTCTACCGTGATTAGTCAACTCTCTAACATTTTCTGTAGACAAATTCAATCGCCCCAAATAGCCAGATAAAAGACTTTCATCAAGTGGAGGCACTGCTTGTGGTTCCACTGTCTCTAGGGACTCCTCTGTCACTTCTGCTTGTGGTTCAGGTTCCTTCGGTACTTCTGGTAGCTCTTCGTGAATCATTGATTCTTGTTCTTCGACCATTTCGGTTGTTGCTCCAGACAAGTCGCTTTCTGGTTGTTCTTGTGTAATCTCTGCACTAGCTGTCGGTTCATTTTCTATAGCCATTACTACTGAAGGCATCAACACATGTTGAAACAACAGAAACGATGCAGCGATAATCCTTATTTTTTTTGCTTTCAAAGTTTCTCTCCTCTCTCTTATTTTTTGACAATACATTTCATCATCGATCTTTTTGGATAAAAAGAACATTATAAATAATCGTCTAAAACAAACTGCTTGATTATAAATTCTCTGCAAAGTACAGCTGTAGAAAAAGATATGTAGTTAGCTAAGGCCCCCTTCACAAAAAATATTGCTAGCAAAAGCAAGATCATTTATATGAAATCAATCATCCACTCCTCTCTACAAAGTAAAAAAATATACACATCCTATAGACATTATCTATAATTTTAAAATACTAATAAAATCTTTTTTTACCGTTAGCAAGGTAAAAAAACATCCTACACATGAACTTCAGTTGATAACTATTTTTTTGACTTTACCTTTTCTTATTCTACACTAGATAGTTACTATTCCTTGAACAAAAAGGGATAACTATTACATAGAGTAAAAATATGAAATCATCACTGATAATAAAATTTCCCTCCGATGGAAATTTATAAAAAAAACCACATTCTCATGAAATCCAAATGATTTCCATGAGAATGTGGCATCTCGTTTTTATTTTTTTCTATTGGTATTTAATTGTTAATTTGCGACGATGTTGACTAATTTATTGGGAACCACGATCACTTTTCTGATTGTTTTTCCTTCTAGTTGTTCGTTGATACTCTCATCGTCCATCGCTGTTTTTTCTAGTTCTTCTTTTGATAAGTCACGTGCGACACTGGCTTTTGCACGAACTTTTCCATTGATTTGGAAGACGACTTCTACTTCATCTTCAATCAAAGCAGTTTCATCATAAGTCGGCCATGGTGCATAAGAAAGATCTTGTTCATTGCCTAGGATCGCCCATAGCTCTTCACCGATATGTGGCGCGATCGGCGCAAGTAATTGTACGAATCCTTCAATATATTCATAAGGTAAGGCATCGACTTTATATGCTTCATTGACAAAGACCATCAATTGAGAAATCGCTGTATTGAAATGTAGATTTTCGTAATCTTCTGTGACTTTTTTAACTGTTTGATGATATACTTTGTCCAGTTTACCGTCATTCAGTGTCGTGATGCGATCACGCATTTTATTATTTTCATCCACGATCAAACGCCAAACACGATCTAAGAATTTACGGCTACCCTCTAAGCCATTTTCACTCCAAGCAATCGATGCGTCTAATGGTCCCATGAACATTTCATAAAGACGTAACGTATCCGCACCATATGCTTCCACGACATCGTCAGGATTGACGACATTACCACGAGATTTAGACATTTTTTCGTTGTTTTCTCCAAGGATCATTCCTTGATTGAACAATTTTTCAAAAGGCTCTTTTGTTGGTACCACGCCAATATCGTAAAGGAATTTATGCCAGAAGCGAGCATACAATAGGTGAAGTACCGCATGTTCTGCCCCACCGATATAAATATCTACTGGTAACCATCGTTCTAGTTTTTCATAGTTAGCTAATTCTTTTTTATTATGTGGATCGATATAGCGTAGGTAATACCATGAGCTTCCTGCCCATTGTGGCATCGTATTCGTTTCACGACGGCCTTTTTTACCTGTTTCAGGATCAACGACATTGACCCACTCGTCAATGTTTGCTAATGGTGACTCCCCTGTGCCACTTGGTTGGATATTGCTTGTTTTTGGTAAACGTAGTGGTAATTCTTCTTCTGCTACTGTTGTCACTGTGCCGTCTTCCCAATGGATGATCGGGATTGGTTCTCCCCAATAACGTTGACGAGAAAATAACCAATCACGCAAGCGATAGCTGACTTCTTTTTTCCCAACGCCATGTTCTGCCAACCATTGATTCATCGCCTCGATGGCTTCTTCTTTGTTCAATCCGTTCAAGAAATCAGAATTGATATGCACACCATCTTCTGTGTAGGCAGCTGTTGAAGTATCGCCACCTTCGATGACTGGTAAGATTTCTAGATCAAACGTTTGTGCAAACTCGTAATCACGTTCATCATGTGCCGGTACTGCCATGATCGCACCTGTTCCATAAGAAGCTAACACATAATCAGCGATCCAGATAGGGATTTCCTTGCCATTTACTGGGTTGATCGCATACGCCCCTGTAAATACGCCGGTTTTTTCTTTAGCAAGATCTGTTCGTTTCAGATCTGATTTTTTCGCTGTTTCTGCGATATACGCTTCGACTGCTTCTTTTTGTTCTGGAGTTGTGATCTCACGAACTAAGTCTAGCTCTGGTGCTAGCACAGAGTAGGTTGCTCCAAATAACGTATCTGGACGTGTAGTAAAGACCGTATATTCTTTATCTGTGCCCGCCACTTTAAACGTGACATTTGCTCCGACTGAACGTCCGATCCAATTACGTTGCATTTCTTTGATGCTTTCGGGCCAATCCACAAGCTCGAGGTCATCGATCAAACGATCTGCATATGCGGTGATTTTCAGCATCCATTGACGCATTGGTTTGCGGATGACATCATAGCCACCACGTTCACTTTTGCCGTCGATCACTTCTTCGTTTGAGATTACTGTACCTAGTTCAGGTACCCAGTTCACTGCTACTTCTGCTTCATAGGCTAACCCTTTTTCATATAATTTAGTAAAGATCCATTGTGTCCATTTGTAGTACTCAGGGTCTGTTGTGTTGACTTCACGATTCCAATCGTAACTAAAACCAAGTGAATTGATTTGGCGACGGAAGGTTTCAATATTTTTTTGCGTAAATTCTGCAGGGTCATTCCCTGTATCCAATGCGTATTGTTCTGCTGGTAGTCCAAATGCATCCCACCCCATTGGATGTAACACGTTGAAACCTTGACTACGTTTGAAACGTGCTAAGATATCTGTTGCAGTATAGCCTTCTGGATGCCCAACATGTAGACCTTGTCCTGATGGATATGGAAACATATCCAACGCATAGAATTTTGGTTTGCCTGGTTCATCATGCGTATTGAAGGTGTTATTTTTTGCCCAATATTTTTGCCATTTTTTTTCAATTTCTTTGTGATTATAGCTCATCTTGAACCCCCTATTTTGATGTAATGATCTGTTTTTCTTTTAGCATCTGGCCTTGAAAAACAAAAAAATCCTATAAAAAGATTGCTCTTTTTATAGGACGTAATCTACGTGGTACCACCTAATTTTGCCTTACTAAACAAGGCCTTGAACGTTGTAACGGTCGTCACCGCCTCTGCTTACTGGGAGAACTGTTCAGCAGGTGCAACTCAAAGGCGAGTTCAAAAGCGTCCGTACACATTTTCACCAACCATGTGCTCTCTAAAACTTTCGACTTTTTACTACTTCCTTTTCAAACGTTGATCAACTAAATTTTTAGTAGCTTCATAGTAACAAATATTATTGAATCAATCAACTATTATTTCAGTCAGATCGATTATTTTGCAACGATCAAACTTTGTCCTGGGTAGATAAAGTTATTTTTGATGTTGTTCCACTCGATCAATTGCGCCATTGAGATGCCATGGCTATCAGCTACACCCCAAACGGATTCACCTGCTTTGACCGTGTAACGTTTGCCATCATTAGACGTAGGTGCTGCTGTTGTATTTCCTTTTTTCACGACCACTTTTTGGCCTGGATAAATGAAATTATTTTTGATATTGTTCCATTCAATCAGTTGATCCATCGTGATGCCGTGTTTATCAGCTACACCCCAAACAGATTCACCTGCTTTGACCGTATAGATCGTATCACCAGACGTTGATGTGTTCGTTGCTGCTGACGTATTCGGTGTGCTTGGCGCAGCTGCCGGCGTTGTTGTCGGTGTAGATGTTGGTGCTGCTGTACTACCACCTTTTACGATCAGTTTTTGACCTGGATAGATGAAGTTATTTTTGATATTGTTCCATTCGATCAATTGGTTCATCGAGATCCCATTTTTATTTGCGACGCTCCACACCGATTCACCTGCTTTGACCGTGTAGGTGCCTGATCCTTGGCTTGCTGTGTTTGAAGTCGTTGGCTTATTCGTCGTTGTTGAAGGTGCTGGACTCGTTGATACAGTGCTTGATGCGCCACCATTTGAAACAACCAACTGTTGTCCTGGGTAAATAAAGTTGTTCTTGATGTTGTTCCATTGGATCAACTGGGCCATTGAGATACCGTGGGCATGAGAGACACCCCAGACAGAATCACCTGCTTTGACCGTATATTTTGCACCAGAAACTGAAGCACCTGTACTTGGTGTTGATGGTGTTGATGGTGTTGTGCTTGGTGTCGATGGTGTATTTACAGAAGCAGACCCACCATTAGAAACGATCAAGCTTTGTCCTGGATAAACAAAATTATTCTTGATATTATTCCATTGAATCAATTGTGCCATTGAGATGCCGTGAGCATTCGAGATACCCCAAACAGAGTCACCTGCTTTGACTGTATAACGCGTACCGGACGAATTGTTTGTTGTTGTTCCAGCAGAACTGCTACCTGCAGAAGCTGTATTGTTTCCTGAATTTGTTGTTGAAGATCCGCCAGCTGTACCACCTTTGATCGTCAATTTTTGTCCTGGATAAACAAAATTATTTTTAATATTATTCCATTCAATCAATTGTGCCATTGAGATGCCATGAGCATTTGAGATGCCCCAAACAGAATCACCAGATTTTACTGTGTACGTCGTTGAACCAGTAGTCGTACTTCCACCAGTATTTCCTGTATTCGTGCTTCCTGTATTTGTACTTCCTGTGTTACCTGTATTAATCGTATTGCCGCCGCCAGTCGTCGCACCACCGCCTGCATTTCCAGTTGCTGGTGTGTCATATTTAGTCAAGCCATACGTCATGATAAGATTGTTTAATTTTGTTGCATAACTTGGGTCCGTCGCATAGCGTCCTGTCAAATGGGCAGTAGCATCCATATAAGAACGAGTATTACTCTTCCAAGCACCTGCATAGTAGTAGCCATTACCAAATGAAGTATTTCTAAGTACATAGGCATTGTCACTAAAAGACTCTGCGAAAGAAGGATATTGACGGAAAGGTTCTTTTTTCGTCACCCATTGGTTGTTCAAGAATTCAAGCGTGTCCATATAAACAGTTTGTCCTTGGTAGCTTCCTTTGATCCCAAATAAGTTATGATACGGTGCACGTGATAATGTACTGCCACCCCAACCACTTTCGACGACTGCTTGAGCGATCATTACTGAAGCATACAAATCATTCGCGTTTGCGATTGGTTGTGCAAATGTTGCAATTTCTGTGATAAATGCAGCGGTATTGATCCGAGAGTTCATTTGGATCGGTGTTTCATCCGCATTGACAGCGACTGATTGTAATACTGGTGCTACAGCTGAACAGCCCACCATTGCGGTTCCGACGATTGCCGCACTTCGCTTTGCTTTACGGTAACGCTTTGCTTGTTCCAGACGTCTGCGCTCTTTTCGTCCTACTAATTCCTTTTGCATATACTATCCCCCATATTTAATTACTTTTATCTAGCCTTATCAATAATTATAACTTCTCTTAATATTTATTAAAAGTTATTTAAGACTATTACGTTGTTTTGTAATCTTTATGTAATCTTTCGTAATTTTTTGATTTGACGCTTTTGTTAACCCTTTAATCAAACGATTCCGAGTTATTAAATTATATATGACCACCTATTTTTTAAATTAAATATGTCGGTTATATTACTTGAGGGTTGCTATTACATTACAACTTGCATAACAATATATTTTTATTCATTGATCCAAGTGAACAGGAATAGAAAACTCTTGTTTTTCGTTTTTATAATAAATGCTATAATGATTGAGCATGAAGGAGGAGTTAAATGAAAAATAAAAGAATCTTCCAAATCTCAGCCGCAAGTTGCTTCTTGCTTTTTCTAGCGTTGAGTCTACTTGTCTTATTTCGTGTGGATCTATTGTCTAGTTTTGACCAAACGCTGACCCATTGGATTCGTATTCCTTATCCTGATTGGAATCCATTTCAGCGGTTGATCACGACATTGGGAAATGCAATAACTGTCATTTTAGTATTTGGATTAGTTGCTCTTTGGTTATGGTTCAAGAAAAAAAGAAAAGAACTTTATTGGTTTACCCTCAATTTTGTGCTAATTGCTGGGATCTTAAATCCACTGATCAAGCTTTTAGTGATGCGTGACCGTCCAAGTCTTCAACATTTAGTTGTCGAAACGACGTATAGTTTTCCCAGCGGACATGCCGCAACGAGTATGATCTTGTATGGCACACTGATTTTTTTGATGCCATCCTTGATCAAGACGAGAGAATGGGCATGGATGATCCAAGTATTGTTAGGTTTACTGATTCTGAGTATTGGTGCTAGTCGTGTCTATCTGGGTGTCCATTATCCTAGTGATATCCTCGGTGGTTATAGCTTGAGCCTGTTTTGGTTATGCTTGACTTATCCTTGGTATATCCAACAACGCTTGCCATTTACACAATCAAATAGGAAGAGGGGATTTTAATGGAATTTCCTTATGCTGAAGGAAATAAACGTTACCATTCTTGGAATTATGCGTTACGCCATGAATTTGGTGGAAAAATTTTTAAAGTACCGATCGATGGTGGCTTTGATTGTCCCAATCGTGACGGAACAGTTGCCCACGGTGGTTGTACCTTTTGTAGTGTTTCTGGCTCTGGTGATATGATCGTTGCTCCTGAGGAGCCACTACCGATCCAGTTTCAAAAAGAAATCGATATGATGCACAAAAAATGGCCACAAGTGAATCAATACATCGTTTACTTTCAAAATTTCACGAATACCCATGCGCCTGTCGAAATCATTCGTGAACGATTTGAACAGGTCATCAACCTACCAGGTGTCGTTGGTTTATCAATTGGTACCAGACCAGATTGCTTACCTGATGAAGTCGTGGATTACTTAGCTGAATTGAATCAACGTTTATACTTATGGGTAGAATTAGGCTTACAAACGACTTATGAAGAAACCTCTGTCCTGATCAATCGGGCACATGATTATCAAACATATCTAGACGGTGTTGCGAAATTACGGAAGCACGACATACGTGTATGTACGCATCTGATCAACGGATTGCCAGGAGAATCATTGGATATGATGCGGGAAAATGTTCGTCGCACGATCTTAGATTCTGATATCCAAGGAATCAAACTACATTTGATGCACTTGATGCGTAAAACAAAGATGTTACGTGACTATCACGAGGGCAGACTGCAATTGATGAGTCGAGCCGATTATGTATCTGTCATTTGTGACCAATTAGAAATGATCCCACAAGAGATCATCATCCATCGTTTAACTGGTGATGCGCCTTGGGATTCATTGGTCGGGCCAATGTGGAGTTTGAAAAAATGGGAAGTCTTGAATGCGATCGATGAAGAAATGATTCGTCGCAATAGTTATCAAGGAAAGTACAATATTCGAGAAGGAGTCAAAAGCGGATGTTGAAAACGGCACTTCATTATAGTCATACGCTATTGGAGGAAATCATCCAACCAGGAGATTATGTGATTGATGCCACGATGGGCAATGGGCATGACACTTTATTTCTTGCAGAAAAAGTCGGAAAAACTGGTCAAGTATATAGTTTTGATATTCAACAACAAGCATTGGAGTCCACGCAACAAAAATTGTCAGAGAATGGCTTATTAGAGCGGACGACACTGTTTTTACAAGGACATGAGACCATTGGTGCGGTCATTGCTGAACAACAACCGATCAAAGCTGGTATCTTCAACTTAGGCTATTTACCCAAAAGTGATAAATCCGTCATCACGCTACCTGAAACGACAAAAACAGCGATGGAAGAAATCTTGAAACGTTTAGTTCCACAAGGTCGCATGATCATCGTCGTTTATTATGGTCATCAAGGTGGCGAAGCAGAACTAGATATGGTACAAAACTTTTGCCAAGCATTGCCTCAAGAACAATTCAATGTTTTGAATTATCAATTTATCAATCAAAAAAATAATCCTCCGATCTTGTATTGTATCGAAAAAAAGAAACGCCACAACTAATAAAAAACTCCTTGTCTTCTAGTATGATAAAACTGAGAAGATAAAGAGTTTTTTCATTTTTTAGCAGAACCTAACGACCAATTAGAATCCCATTTTCTTAATGACCCTCACTTGATCACATTTGAGCTATGATTTGGTGAAATACTGTTTTAGCACACGAATGATCAATATTGTTACACCTGCCGCCAAAATAAAACTGATGATGGCTATTATTATTCCTAGAGCCCCCATCCTATTTAACAGTTACGACCAAATTATTTGAGCTATTAATTGATGCTCTTAACCAGCCACTCCATCCGCCAAAATCCCATATCGGAGTTCCAAACTCGAAATAATAAGTTGCTTGTTTTGTGCTATCTCTTTTCAATGAACTAGATTTCACACTGACCCCCACATGATAGTACCAAGGATCATAAGCACTACTAATACTATTACTACTTACTCTAATATTAAAGCCGCAATTAAAAATTACTGAATAATAATAGATATTCCATACTCCATTACCTAAACGTAAATGGTTATCAAACACTGGTTCAGCAACAATTTTCGCTGTTGTACCACTTGCCAAATGTATTTCTTTAGTCTGTACCATGTTTTTTGATAAGTCAAATTCTACTACACTACCTCCTTCTTCTTTTACAAGAACGGCAGAATCATTTGCTTCTACTAGCGGTTGCGCTTCTACAATTTTAGTTGGCATGAAAAATATCAATATCAGAGTGATTGCTATAACACTAATCAAATCGATTACTTTACTAAATTGCTTTTCTCTCCACATCTTAAGTTCCCTTCTTTCTTTATCACATTTTTCATTTTTACTGCATGGAACATTTCCAACCACTCCTACTAACGCTCAAACTAGATTTAGTTTTATCCTCCTCATTTTTATATGTATATAAGTATGACATGCAGTCTTCATATTTATATGCAAGTGAAGTTAGGATGAGTTCATTATGCATGGGCATGCAACTAAATGATGTATTAATAGTTATTCTGCTATAATTAATTATATCAACTTTAGAATATCGGGAAATTTTTCTTTTTTCTTTAAAAAAAAATTTCATACTATATATTCTCTGATTTATTTTTATAAAAAAACTACCTCACCTCAATAAACGAATAGCCACCTCATCTAAAATTGGAGATTTCAAATGTGCTATAAAATTATTTCGGTCTGTTTCGGACAAGGGAAGTAAGATGTACTCATGAATCTATTCTTTGATTTTATCTTTGTAATCACGGCAGAAGTAACCGCTCATTACATCTGCAAATGGTTTGATTGTAGAATTGCCAAAAAAAGACAGTAAGCCTACCCGTTAATTCCTATTGAAACGTAAAAGAAACCCACTAGCCCGCCAGCTAGTGGGTTTTGGTCGTAATATGAACCTGTTCTTTGTTGAATAAATTATACTATAATACAATTAATATTCCAGTGTGTCTGTGTATTTAGAATAGAAATTCATCGTCACTTCTATTGATCAAACGATTATCATGAGGAATACTTGACTAAGTTCTTTTTATTTTGCATAGTGATGATTTCTAAAATCATTGACCTGACTTAATAAGAAATCACAGATTCACTTTCTAATAACTGAAAACTATTTGCCATAACTTTTGTTACATAAGTACGGGAGCCTTGCTAATTTTTCAAGGTTCATGTTTGGATTCATCCAAACACGCCAATCAGACTGCATGACATGAAAAACACCAAACCAAGGGCTTCTTGATTTGGTGTTTTTCGACTTCCATTTGAACATTCGTTACACAATGACGGGAGTGAGACATTCGTTCTCTCCCACCACCTATTCAAACACAAACTGATTATGATACAACTCTGCATAAAAGCCATCTTCTGCTAATAATTGATGATGGTTTCCTTCTTCGATCACTTTACCATCACGTAAAACAACGATGCGATCAGCGTTCAAGATCGTTTTCAAGCGATGGGCGATCACGAAACTTGTTCGACCTTTAATCGCTTCATCCATTGCTTTTTGGATTCTTGCTTCAGTTACTGTATCCACGTTACTTGTTGCTTCATCTAAAATCAATAGGTCTGGATTCGTGATGATTGTTCGCGCGATACTGATCAATTGCTTTTGCCCCGTACTGAACAAATTATTTTCTTCAGAGACGTGGGTATCATAGCCATGTTCGAGCGTCTGGATAAAGTCATGGATATTTGCTTGTTTCGCTGCGCTAACTACTTCTTCATCCGTTGCATCTGGTTTACCAAAGACAATATTGTCTCGGATCGTGCCAGAAAATAGAACGGATTCTTGTAGAACGATGCCGACATGTCGACGCAATTCGTCTAAATCATACTCGCGGATATCTGTTCCGTCAATGCTCACAGAGCCACCGTTCACATCATAGAAGCGATTCAACAAGTTCATGATCGTTGTCTTACCTGAACCAGTTGGGCCTACTAAAGCAACCATCTCGCCTTTATTCACATCAATGGAAACATCATTTAAGACTAATTTCTCTGGACTATAGCCAAAATCAACATTCGTCAATGATAAGCCCTTTTCGATCCCCGCAAACGGTTTGCCGTTTTGTGGTTTCACTTCATCTTTTTCAGCAAACATTTCATTCAGTCTTCGCGCTCCAGTGATCGCTAACTGGATCATACTGTAGCCAGAAGAAATTTGCATCAATGGTTGATAATATTGTTGGGAATATTGGACGAAAGTAACTACTAATCCTAGCGCTACTGAACGTTCCAAATCACCATTCAACGCTAACCAGCCACCAAAGAAGATCACGATCGCTGTGTTGACTAAAGACATACCTTGCATCATTGGGAAAAGTAACCCTGAGTATGCTTGTCCTTTAAATGTTGCTTCACGAACAGTTTGATTATGAGCTAAGAAACCTTCGATCGTTTCTTCTTGCAGACCATTCGTGATGATCACGCGTTGCCCACTGATCTTTTCATCCATATAACCATTCAATTTACCGACTTCATCTTGTTGGATATCGACATATTTGCGGGCTTTTTGAATGACTAGGACAGCAATCAAAATCGCGACCGGTGTAGAAGCAATCGTCGCCCAAGCAAGTTGGACATTTTGGCGGAACATCATGATCAAGATACCAACTAATAGAACCGCATTCGTGATCACTTGAAGAAGTGCTTGGTTCAAACTATTTTGGATATTATCCAAATCACTAGTGAAGCGACTAAGAATCTCCCCATCTTGATGGGAATCAAAAAAGCGGATCGTTAATTTTTCTAATTTATTGAATAGACCAATACGCATCCGGTTCGTTGATTTCCCAACCACTTGTGTAAATAAAATACTGTAAATAAAATTTGCCGCACTGGCTAAAACATAAAACATCAAAAGCTTCCAAATAATCGAAAGGAAATTGCTTTTATCATCGACACCTTGCATCAAAGCAGTAATATAATTTGCTAATTCTTGGAAAGCTTCCCCGATATATTGAGGTGCTTTTACTTGTAAGTAAGTTGCTGCAATCACAGTAATAAAGATAAAGAAGAAGGAAACCTTGTACCGCTTTAAATAATGATAGAAAAACTTACTTGCTTTAATCAAATCAGTCATGGCTACTCCTCCGTTCCTTTTTGAGTTTCAAAAATCACTTGATATACCTGATTGTTTGCAACGAGTTCTTCATGCGTTCCTTCACCCACTAGTTTTCCTTCATCTAGTACCAAGATGCGGTCTGCTTTGACAACAGAAGCAATCTTTTGAGCGATAACGATCGTTGTCGTGTCTTTTAACTCACGATCAAGGGCTTCGCGAACCAGTTTTTCTGAACGGGCATCTAATGCACTGGTACTGTCATCTAGAATCAGGATTTTTGGCTGACCGATCACACCACGTGTGATAGATAAACGTTGCTTTTGTCCACCAGAAAAGTTACTACTACGTTCTTCGACTGGTGCTTCATAACGATCAGCTAATTTCTCGATAAATTCTTTGGCTTGAGCGATAGAAGAAGCATTTTCCATATCCTTTTCTGTTGCATTCTTGTTCCCTTGACGTAGATTCTGGGCAATCGTGCCTGAAAAAAGAATCGCTTTTTGTAAAACAAACGAGACGGTTTTTCTTAAACTATGTTCATTCACTTGTCGTAGATCAACACCACCAACTTCTACTTTCCCTTCCGTTGGATCGAACAAGCGTGGAATCAATTGTGCTAAAGTTGACTTTCCTGCTCCAGTTGCCCCAACAATACCAACCATTTCACCAGGCTCGATCGAAAAAGTGATATTTTTGAGTGTATCTGCATCATCACCAGGATAACGAAAAGACACGTTTTCAAAACGAACAGAACCAGTCAATTCTTGTTCAGGTACATCTAGATAAGTTAAATCTGGTTCAGTATCTAAGATCTCTTTGATCCGTTTTAAGGAAACAGCGGCTCTTGAGGTCATCATCATCATCATACCGCCGATGATGATCGCCATCATGATCTGCATCAAATAGTTCATAAATGAAGCAATACCACCAATCAGGGTTGGATCATCTTTTGCAAGATCACTGACGAAGAAGATTGCTCCCACCACAGCTAAGTTCGCAGCTAACATAAATGAGGGGATCATGACTGAAAATAATGTTCCAACAATGATATTGTGCTTCGTTAAATCTTCACTGACTTTACTAAATTCATTCAACTGATTTTCTTCTTGGACAAACGATTTGACTACTCGAATCCCCATTAGATTTTCTTTTGCGATACTATTAACTTTATCGATCAGTTTTTGGATGATCATAAAGTGCTTGCCCATACGTGTAAAGGACAGCGCTGTGATCAAGAATACAGTAACGATCAAAAGAACGATGATCCACCACAACTGAGGCATTGTTGCCATCGCAAGAATAAATGCACCAATAAACAGAAACGGGATACGGAACAAAGATTGCAAAGAAATCATAACTAAGTTTTGGATCTGCGTAATATCGTTCGTTAAGCGCACCACTAAATTTCCAGCAGAAAACTGTTCAATATTACCAAATGAGAAGGTCTGGATCTTGCGAAACGCTTCCTCCCGGATATCTGCACTGACACCCTGTGCGACTTTAGCAGAAAATATCGTGTTCGTGACTCCAGCTGCTAAACCTAGGAGTGCTAAACTAATCAAAGAAATGCCAATCGTGCGCATTTCATCGCTGTCTTCTGTAATGATTGCTTCTAATACTTGTTGCAACAACTTAGGTTGCCAAAGCGTAGCTGTAACCATAAGTGCGACAGAAAGCAAAGAAACAAAAACAGCTAATCGATAGTTTTTTGCATGTTTTAAAATAAGCTTCATATTTGTGACTTACACCTCTCTTTTTTTATAATAAATCGTCCTATTTTATAATTCGTAAAAATAGACCGACTAACAATTTACCATGTTTGAAAAAAGAAATCAACCTGTAATTTTTTAACGCTGGAACTACTTTTATAATAGAAAGAAACTTTAAAGTATCTGTTTTTAAATACACCTTCTTTCTTCTTGAGTTTATCTTCCTCTCACTATAAAAGGTACGTTATAGAATTCTTCTTTATTATGCTTATTTCCAATCCGTTTAGCACCTATCTTGCTCGCCACAATAAAAAAGAAGTGATCTTGATCGATCACTTCTACATTTCTTCTACCATTCATAAGTAGACTTATTCTCGTTCTCTTGTCCAAGGGAGATCTAAAGATAGACTAGCGGCAAATTCTTTATATGCTGTTCTTTCCTTCTGTCTTGTAGCACGGCGTTCCTCGTACCCACTGCAAACTAATTGCTCTTCCTCGGTTTCAGGAATGACATGTGGCACCGTAAATTCTTTTTCAAGGTTCATATGTGAAGGAACCGCAACGAATGTCGTAAAGCAAGTAGCAGCCAAATAGCGTTCACCTGTCGTTAAGTTTTCACCGATGATCTTCACAAAAACCTCCATTGATTTCTTATGGGCACCAGACACATAAGATTCCACACAAACGGAATGATTTTCATGCAAAGGCTTCAAAAAATTCAAACTATCTAAAGAAGCAGTGACTGCCCCTCTGCGACAATGACGGGTGACCGAAATCGATGCTGCATCATCGATCATTGCCATTAATTTCCCTCCAAAAAGATACCCAAATGGATTCAAATCAAAGGGAAAAATCCGATGTGTTTGGATAACCATCGAGTCTTTGCAATACTTTGTTTCTTCCATACGGTGTCAGCTCCTTTTGTTGAACAACCAAGCGAGCGCTCGTTGGATCCATTGATCCCAAAAAATCCAATCATGTTCCCCAGGACCATGTTCAAATGTCACATCGATGTTGTTTTCTTTTAAAATTTCTGCCATTTCTTGGTTGGCTTGATAGAGAAAATCGGATTCACCACAAGCAAGATACATACGTGGTGGTTCTTTGTCACTTTTTGCTAAGGTTTCAACAAGGTAAGCTGGATCATTTACTGAACCTTGGATGCTATCTAGTGGACCAAAAATTCCTTCCCAGAACTTGGCTTGACGGATCATCAATAAGTCGTCCATTCGATTACCAACCGACACCGCACCTGAGAGAGAAATAATAGCTGAGAAACGTTCGGGCTTTGCAAACCCCAATTTCAACGCACCATATCCACCCATTGAAAGACCAGCTGCATACGTTTTTTCTCTTTTCGTTGTCAGTTGTGGGAACAATTCGTGACAGATTTCTGGTAATTCTTCTGAGATAAACGTCCAGTACTTCATATCATACGTTGTGTCTGTGTACCAACCTAAATCCGTTGATGGCATGATGACGGCTAACCCGTAATCCGCCGCATATCTTTCAATGGAAGTCCGCCGTTGCCAAACACTATGATTACCTCCCATACCATGTAACAGGTAAAGCACTGGAACATCCGTCAGATTTGCCGATGTACTTGTCCCAATCACTTTTTTGGTTGTCTGAGGTAAGATCACATTTAGATTGACTTCCATTTCTAATACGTTTGAATAAACATTTGCTTGGATAAATGCCATATGTTTTTCGCCTTCTTTACTTTATTCAGATCGTTTTTCTGACAACAATCTGTAAATTTACTTGTATTCTTTTATTGTAGCATTTTTTTGACGAATTAAAAATGTTAGCCCTAGCGCGATGATGACTAATAATAAGCCTACCAGATAGACTTGGTGTAACCCATGATACAAAATTTCTCGTAATGGTGTTAATATTTCTGCGTCAATCATTTTTGCTGTTTGTGGATTGACTAATTTGTTCATGATGTCCGGATCGTCTGTCAATTGTTTGGCAGCAAGTTCAGCTTGCGTGACTCGGTTGATCAATAATCCAAAAACTGCGACCATCACTGTTTGCCCAATGGTGCGGACTAACGTATTAAACGAAGTGGCAACACCCATTTGTTCTGAAGGCACACTGTTTTGTGCGCTGACAGTCGATGTTGTCATTGTGATCCCTAAGCCGACACCGATGATCGTTGAAATCAGGAAGAACCATAAAAAATTACTTTGAAATGGCATCAGCCAAAGTCCTGCACCACCGACAATGGTGATGAACAACCCGATACGTAACACTCGATAGGTGGTCATCTGGGTCATCCACTTACTTGCTAAGAACGAACCAACCATCCAAACAAGAGAAAGTGGTGCCAAAACTAATCCACCAATTGCCGCATTAAGTCCTAATACTCCTTGCATCCACATTGGGATATAGACATCGATCCCCATTAAAAAACCACTTGCTAAAGCTGCTGCTGCATTCACAACGACAAAAAGCGGGTTTTTGAATAGGTGAAGCATGATGACAGGATCTTCTGCTCGTTTTTCGACGAACAGGAATAAGAAAAAGAATAAAACACTACCTATTAATAATCCCAACACAAATGGTGTCAGCCCTTGATCACCTAGTAATTGAAAACCTAGTAACAGCAAAACCAACGTAAACATCAAACTAAAACTACCTTTAAGATCCATTGGTTTCGCTTCACGAGTTGTTTTTGGTTCATTGAGATAGAGCCAAATCAGCACCATCAGTAATAACCCGATCGGCACATTGATGAAGAAAATCCAGTGCCAACTCAATGCTTCTACAATAAACCCACCAGCTAATGGACCAAACACACTAGCGATTCCCCAAGCTGAACTATTCAACCCTAACACTTTTGCTCGTTTTTCAATCGTGTATAAATCGCCAATGATCGTCAATGCGACTGGCATCATTGCTCCTGCACCCATCCCTTGAATTGCCCGCGAAATAATCAAGCCAAGCATAGATTGAGAAAGCCCACAAAAAAGTGAACCGATAATAAATAATAGCGTACCGAAAATAAAAATCGGTTTTCTTCCAACTTTATCTGCAAGTTTCCCATAGATGGGTGTCAACATGGCATTCGTCAATAAATAAATCGAAAACACCCAGTTCATCATTTCCATGCCGTGCAGTGAACCAACGATCGTTGGCATTGCAGTCGTAACGATTGTCCCCTCAATCGCCGTCATAAATGTAGCGATGAACACGCAGATCGTTACGACTTTCACGTTTGTTTTTCTTTCCATTCTCAAGCCCACTCCTTATCGTAACTTCCGTTATTTAAATGGCATCATCTGCCTAATAAACTTCGACTCTGCTAAAAAAGCCAAAATACTCTAAAAGTAGCATAAGCTACTTTCGAATATCCCGGCTTACTGGTCTACATTTGATGTGCGTCACACGCAGCGAACACATTCAATTCAAACATAAATTATTTAGCTAAACTAGCTTTTAATGCATCTACTTTATCCGTTTTTTCCCATGGCAAGTCAACATCTGTACGTCCAAAATGACCATATGCAGCTGTTTGTTTATAGATTGGACGACGCAAATCAAGCATTTCGATGATTCCCGCAGGACGTAAGTCAAAGTTTTCTCTTACCGCAGCAATCAACGCTTCTTCTGGCACTTCTGCCGTTCCAAAGGTATTGATTGAGATCGAAACAGGTTGAGCGACACCGATTGCATAAGCCAATTGGACTTCTACTTTACGAGCAAGTCCTGCTGCTACGATATTTTTCGCAATGTATCGTGCCGCATAACTTGCTGAACGGTCAACTTTCGTTGCATCCTTCCCAGAGAAAGCACCGCCGCCATGACGGGCATATCCACCATACGTATCAACAATGATTTTTCGTCCTGTCAATCCAGCATCTCCTTGAGGTCCGCCGATCACAAAACGTCCAGTAGGGTTAATATAATATTTTGTTTGTTCGTCCAGTAGTTCTGCTGGAATAACTTCTTTGATCACTTTTTCAATGACATCTTGACGAATCGTTGCATTATCAACTGCATCATCATGTTGTGTCGAAATAACGATCGTATCAACTCTTTCTGGTTGTCCTTGGTCATTATATTCTACAGTGACTTGTGATTTTGCATCTGGGCGCAAATATGTTAATTCTTTTGATTTACGCAATTCAGCTAAACGTCGTACTAAGCGATGACTTAAGGCAATTGGTAATGGCATCAATTCTGGTGTTTCGTCCACTGCATAACCAAACATCAATCCTTGGTCACCAGCGCCGATTTCATCTAATAAATCTCTTTCTTTTTCGTCACGGATCTCAAGTGCTTCATCCACCCCTTGAGCGATATCTGGTGACTGCTCGTCAATTGCTGCCAATACTGCTACAGTGTCACCATCAAAGCCGAACTTTGCACGAGTATAACCAATCTCTTTGACTGTCTCACGTACTACTTTTTGGATATCCACATATGCTGTTGTAGAGATTTCGCCAAATACTAAAACTAGCCCCGTCGTTACAGACGTCTCACAAGCTACTCTTGCATTTGGGTCTTGTTCTAGGATCGCATCTAAAATCGCATCACTGATTTGATCAGCGACCTTATCCGGATGTCCTTCTGAAACAGATTCTGATGTAAATAAATGTCTTTCTACCATAATTATGATTCCCCCTAGTTAAATTCGGTTACAAGGCATCTCCGTTCGTACGGATCCTCTCGGGAACTTGCAACGAGTCAAGTATAGCAGATAAACAGATTTTACGCTCGTTTTTTCGTAGTTCTTTAGAAAAAAAATGGCAACTTTCAATAATAAGCGACATTTAACCTCAACTGAGTTAGCAAGCTGACGCAAAAGCTTTTTACCTATCTTTTATTATACTAGTTTGCCTATCCTTTTGATTATTTTGTCACCGTGACTTGCTTTTTACATTTGGTTTTCTTACTAACGGAACATTGATTTTTGACCGCCGATGCCTGTTTGCTGCGATGAATCATTGTAGCAAATTGGTTGGTCAAAGGAGCCGAAGCACCTGTTGCGACTCCAGCAGGCGTCAGCTGGGATTGAGAAACTTTAGCAAACGAATCGACGGTTGACTGACTCTCTACCTGATAGGAACATGTTTTGGATTCGATGCCAATCCGTTCGCAAATGTGACTTTCTATTTCTTTATTCTTTTCTACAAGGCAAGCAATAAAATATTTAGCCATTTCTTTTGCTACTGGGATCTTGATATATGGCAGTCTTTCTTCTAGCATTTTTAGTTCATTGACGTTGCTTTGCAATTCTTTGTATAAATCAGAGGTTGCTATCACGCAGATTTCTTTGCCTAATAATGTACCTGTTGGTCCCACAGATTGTATGATTTTTCCTTTCAGAAAGCAATCAAAAATAAGCGGGATTCTCCCCCATTATTCATTATTTCATCAATATAAAGATCATTACCAAATAAGATGCGTATATCTCCGTAGCGAGAGTATTTATGTAAATCTCCATTTCCTGCCTCACTTTGTTTCGATTGATTTTTTCGATAAATATAATACCCAAAGAGATAGTCAAAATTTAAGTTCCATTCTTGATTATCTCCCTTCATGGCTTCAACAAATCGACGTTTCATCTCTAAAGATGCGAGGTCTTGCACTTCCGTATTCCATTTAGGCGTTATTCGATCCGATAGCTGTAAATCAAATAGATCTTTTTTACAATGGAACAATGCCACTCTTAGTGCAGCTTCCATTTCAATGATCCCACAATTACCTGTTGTTTGAGGTGCGAGTTTTATCGTTGGGATCTCCTTGAATCTATGTGAGAGTGATTCGATTCGTTTTAATATCCCATAGGGTTTAAATTCATAAAAATCTCGCGCAGAGAACAGCACTCGGCTGAACTCTTGGATTTTATCCATCGGTATTTTAACGTAAGATAAAGCACCAGTTTTCAGTGTTTCTTCTTTATCTACTTGCATCACCATGAACTCATTTTCTCTCTTATATACAATCAAACCTGATATGTGTCCATTTCTTACCGGATCTAGCATCTTAAAACAAGCTGGAATCAGTAAAAAGTCGGTTGAATCATTATTTCGTAATTTTTCCAACATACTTTGAATACTATTTGCCTGTTTTAGTTGATTCAGTTCGTTTGATTGGTTTAAAGAAGCAATAATATTTGCTTGCCTTTTTTCATCGATAAAAAAACCATCTTTATCAGTTTCGATCATTTTGATATAGGTCGAAAAAAGTAATTCATAAACCTCTGGAAAAAGAAAACTATCATCATTTCTTTTTAACGATAACGTTAAAGCGAGCATGTCCATCCTTCTTGTAAAATCCTGTTTTTGCTTTTGTTTCAATTCTTCTTTTTTAATAAAATTACTCCGATCTTTTTGTTCTAAGTTCATTGGTAGAACCTTTTGCCATTGACTTTCTCTTTTCAAATCGGACTGCTTTCTTTGCATCATAATCCGCCGTTTTATTTCGCTGTTGATATCGTCATATCGGTCATCCAACCTTGAAAGGATACGTTTTGTCATTTCTTTTGCTACAGGACTTTTGATCATTGTTAACCGATCTTCATACATCTGCATCATTATTCCATCAAGATAGAGTGTTTCTGTTAACTTTTTGAATTTGACTTGAGTAAGCACTTGATCATACAGTAACGCTGTCGGCTGAACTGCCCATTCAAGTCTATTTTTTAGGATTGCTTCGTTTGAGGTTTGATCTTTTCCATTTGTAGCGATCATTGTAAGGATATAAGGGTCCCTAGCAAAAATATTTTGTATACTTCTGTTCCACCATTCATGTTGGTTATTACTCGGTAAGAGTGGATTTATCCTCTTCTCCCCTATCCGATATAAGTAATAGTCAAAAACATGATCAAATACTTCATTCCACGTTTTATTCTCTCCTTTTACTGCTTCAAGAAATCTTTTTCGCATTTCTAGATTCGCCTGATTGACAAAAGGATTCCATACAGGCGTTACTTTTCCAGCAGTATCCAATGAAAAGATATCGGTTCTGCAATGAAACAATAGGACTTTTAATGTATCTTCCACTTCCTTCGTTTTGCTATGATCCATTCCTTGTCTTCCTATTGTTAAAGCAGGGATTACTTGGAAGCCCTCAGAGAGCAACTCGATGTCCTTAAGTAAAGAAAATGGTCTGGGATTTAAAGAGTCCCGTTCAAAATAAATGATTTTACTTAGCATTTCTGCCTTTGCTACTGGAATCTTCGCATAAGATACTTGACCACTACTGAACTGTTCTTCGCTATCTACTTTGACCACAATCAACTTATTTTCTTTCTTATAAACAATCAATCCAAAAAACTGTGGAGAAACATGTTCATCTTCAACTAGATTCGTCAATACGGAAAAAAGCATAAAATCAGTTGGATCATCGCTCCTCATTTTTCCAAAAGCCTCCCAAAGCAAGGTATGATTCTTGTATGTAAGAAAATCCTGTGATCGTTGCAATGACTCAACCACTTTTGATTGTTTTTGTTTCTCTAAAAAAAAATGGTCAACATCGGTCTCGATCATTTTTTTGTAGGTCGAAAAAAGCAACCTATATTTTTCTAGTGAAATTAACTTTCTATCTTCGTTTAATGATAATGTCGTCGCTAACATGTCTAATCTTTTTATAAAATCATTTTTATTTCCACTCGTTTCTCTAGTTACCTCATTCACTATGCTACCTCCAATGATTCTATTATTTACATACTCATCCACCTCTAAGAGTATAGTATTTCCGCATTTAAATTTTTCCCACTTATTTTGAAATCACGAAAAAGTGCTTTTTCATAACATCTTAGCTCGCCATAAGAATCACCTCATATCAAACTAGTAGCTATGACCAAAGTGCTGTAAGCGGATATGAGCAAGCTATTTAAATAGTTTTTTTAGTAAAAAATATAAAAACAACTCGCTTTCACTTGGCATAAATTCAGTTCAAACTCATTCATGGCTCTCGTCGAATACCAAAAAAGAGCAATAGGTCGATTATGCAGTCTGAACCGCCCCCAAAAGTTAGACCAAAAATCTATTTTTTTGGTGATCACTACAAAAATCATTCAAACCACTTTAGTAAAAAAGAGCAAAAAAAAAGATACTCTCAAAAGTATCTTCGATGACCCGTACGGGATTCGAACCCGTGTTACCGCCGTGAAAGGGCGGTGTCTTAACCGCTTGACCAACGGGCCAGGTAAAAATATGAAAATAATGGGCCTAAATGGACTCGAACCATCGACCTCACGCTTATCAGGCGTGCGCTCTAACCAGCTGAGCTATAGGCCCATAAAAACTAAAGCGGGTGACGAGAATCGAACTCGCGACAACAGCTTGGAAGGCTGTGGTTTTACCACTAAACTACACCCGCAGTATGGCGCGGGACAGAATCGAACTGCCGACACATGGAGCTTCAATCCATTGCTCTACCAACTGAGCTACCGAGCCAAACGGTTCCGACGGGAATCGAACCCGCGATCTCCTGCGTGACAGGCAGGCATGTTAACCCCTACACCACGGAACCAATGTTTTTAGTTTTTAATTGCGGGAGCAGGATTTGAACCTACGACCTTCGGGTTATGAGCCCGACGAGCTACCAGACTGCTCCATCCCGCGATAATATAAAAAAGGAGGATAAGGGATTCGAACCCTTGCACGGTTTTACCCGCCTGACGGTTTTCAAGACCGTTCCCTTCAGCCGGACTTGGGTAATCCTCCAATATAAAGCTAATGACCCGTACGGGATTCGAACCCGTGTTACCGCCGTGAAAGGGCGGTGTCTTAACCGCTTGACCAACGGGCCAGATAAAAATGAAACGGAGAAGGAGGGATTTGAACCCTCGCGCCGGTTTCCCGACCTACACCCTTAGCAGGGGCGCCTCTTCAGCCACTTGAGTACTTCCCCAAAACCATTAAGATTTTGAATAAATGGGCCTAAATGGACTCGAACCATCGACCTCACGCTTATCAGGCGTGCGCTCTAACCAGCTGAGCTATAGGCCCATAAAAACTAAAAGCGGGTGACGAGAATCGAACTCGCGACAACAGCTTGGAAGGCTGTGGTTTTACCACTAAACTACACCCGCGTGGCGGTCCCGACGGGAATCGAACCCGCGATCTCCTGCGTGACAGGCAGGCATGTTAACCCCTACACCACGGAACCAATGTTTTTAGTTTTTAATTGCGGGAGCAGGATTTGAACCTACGACCTTCGGGTTATGAGCCCGACGAGCTACCAGACTGCTCCATCCCGCGATAATATGAAAAGGAGGATAAGGGATTCGAACCCTTGCACGGTTTTACCCGCCTGACGGTTTTCAAGACCGTTCCCTTCAGCCGGACTTGGGTAATCCTCCAATATGAAATACAACGTCGCTATGGACCTTGTAGGACTCGAACCTACGACCGGACGGTTATGAGCCGTCTGCTCTAACCAACTGAGCTAAAGGTCCAGGCTCTTAAATAATCGCGGCGGAGGGGATCGAACCCCCGACCTCCCGGGTATGAACCGGACGCTCTAGCCAGCTGAGCTACACCGCGAAAAAAAGTATTCATTATTTAAATGAAATGGAGCCTAGCGGGATCGAACCGCTGACCTCCTGCGTGCAAAGCAGGCGCTCTCCCAGCTGAGCTAAGGCCCCTTGAAACTATTTACTAATCGGGAAGACAGGATTCGAACCTGCGACCCCTTGGTCCCAAACCAAGTGCTCTACCAAGCTGAGCTACTTCCCGTAAAACTAACGCGCCCAAGAGGAGTCGAACCCCTAACCTTTTGATCCGTAGTCAAACACTCTATCCAATTGAGCTATGGGCGCATATTTGTAATGCCGAGGACCGGAATCGAACCGGTACGGTGATCACTCACCGCAGGATTTTAAGTCCTGTGCGTCTGCCAGTTCCGCCACCCCGGCGCGTAGTACATTGGCAAAGCGGAAAACGGGGTTCGAACCCGCGACCCCCACCTTGGCAAGGTGGTGCTCTACCACTGAGCTATTTCCGCGTATTTACGATGCCGGCTAAAGGACTTGAACCCTCGACCCTCTGATTACAAATCAGATGCTCTACCAACTGAGCTAAGCCGGCGTAAAAAAATAGAAACAATCATATGATGCGGGTGAAGGGACTTGAACCCCCACGCCGTAAGGCGCTAGATCCTAAATCTAGTGCGTCTGCCAATTCCGCCACACCCGCAAAAATATGAGCCGTACAGGGCTCGAACCTGTGACCCTCTGATTAAAAGTCAGATGCTCTACCAACTGAGCTAACGGCTCATATGGAGGTTAACGGGATCGAACCGCTGACCCTCTGCTTGTAAGGCAGATGCTCTCCCAGCTGAGCTAAACCTCCAAAGATAACAAAGCGTGGCGGCGTCCTACTCTCACAAGGGGCAACCCCTCACTACAATCGGCGCTAAGAAGCTTAACTTCTGTGTTCGGCATGGTTACAGGTGTATCCTTCTCGCCATCGCCACCACACTTGGTGTTATCTATGTTTGAGTAAATCTTGTTCACTCAAAACTGGATTTGAAGTATCAGTAAGAAACTCTCCGAGTTTTTCATTTTATTTTGGTTAAGTCCTCGATCGATTAGTATCAGTCCGCTCCATACATCACTGTACTTCCACTCCTGACCTATCTACCTGATCATCTCTCAGGGATCTTACTTTCTTAAAGAAATGGGAAATCTCATCTTGAGGTGGGCTTCACACTTAGATGCTTTCAGCGTTTATCCCTTCCCTACATAGCTACCCAGCAATGCCCTTGGCAGAACAACTGGTACACCAGCGGTAAGTCCATCCCGGTCCTCTCGTACTAAGGACAGCTCCTCTCAA
>NZ_AP019810.1:1342500-1555000 GCF_013394305.1 Enterococcus mundtii
TAACATCCTATAAAAGATGCTGGGTTCCCCCATTCGGAAATCTCTGGATCATAGCTTACGTACAGCTCCCCAAAGCATATCGGTGTTAGTCCCGTCCTTCATCGGCTCCTAGTGCCAAGGCATCCACCGTGCGCCCTTATTCACTTAACCTTATCAACCTTACGGTTGGGTTTTGATCTTTCTTCTAGCGATAGAAGTCCAATCAAGAAAAATAAGCAATTGAACTTATTAAAAAACTCATTCAACGCGGTGTTCTCGGTTTGTATTACTTACATTTTTACTTCAATATCCAGTTTTCAATGAACAAAATTTTGAGAGTAGACCTCTCAAAACTGAACAAAGTATCGACAAACGTGTGTAGTCTCCGTGATATTCCTTAGAAAGGAGGTGATCCAGCCGCACCTTCCGATACGGCTACCTTGTTACGACTTCACCCCAATCATCTATCCCACCTTAGGCGGCTGGCTCCAAAAAGGTTACCTCACCGACTTCGGGTGTTACAAACTCTCGTGGTGTGACGGGCGGTGTGTACAAGGCCCGGGAACGTATTCACCGCGGCGTGCTGATCCGCGATTACTAGCGATTCCGGCTTCATGTAGGCGAGTTGCAGCCTACAATCCGAACTGAGAGAAGCTTTAAGAGATTAGCTTAGCCTCGCGACTTCGCGACTCGTTGTACTTCCCATTGTAGCACGTGTGTAGCCCAGGTCATAAGGGGCATGATGATTTGACGTCATCCCCACCTTCCTCCGGTTTGTCACCGGCAGTCTTGCTAGAGTGCCCAACTAAATGATGGCAACTAACAATAAGGGTTGCGCTCGTTGCGGGACTTAACCCAACATCTCACGACACGAGCTGACGACAACCATGCACCACCTGTCACTTTGCCCCCGAAGGGGAAGCTCTATCTCTAGAGTGGTCAAAGGATGTCAAGACCTGGTAAGGTTCTTCGCGTTGCTTCGAATTAAACCACATGCTCCACCGCTTGTGCGGGCCCCCGTCAATTCCTTTGAGTTTCAACCTTGCGGTCGTACTCCCCAGGCGGAGTGCTTAATGCGTTAGCTGCAGCACTGAAGGGCGGAAACCCTCCAACACTTAGCACTCATCGTTTACGGCGTGGACTACCAGGGTATCTAATCCTGTTTGCTCCCCACGCTTTCGAGCCTCAGCGTCAGTTACAGACCAGAGAGCCGCCTTCGCCACTGGTGTTCCTCCATATATCTACGCATTTCACCGCTACACATGGAATTCCACTCTCCTCTTCTGCACTCAAGTCTCCCAGTTTCCAATGACCCTCCCCGGTTGAGCCGGGGGCTTTCACATCAGACTTAAGAAACCGCCTGCGCTCGCTTTACGCCCAATAAATCCGGACAACGCTTGCCACCTACGTATTACCGCGGCTGCTGGCACGTAGTTAGCCGTGGCTTTCTGGTTAGATACCGTCAAGGGGTGAACAGTTACTCTCACCCTTGTTCTTCTCTAACAACAGAGTTTTACGATCCGAAAACCTTCTTCACTCACGCGGCGTTGCTCGGTCAGACTTCCGTCCATTGCCGAAGATTCCCTACTGCTGCCTCCCGTAGGAGTTTGGGCCGTGTCTCAGTCCCAATGTGGCCGATCACCCTCTCAGGTCGGCTATGCATCGTGGCCTTGGTGAGCCGTTACCTCACCAACTAGCTAATGCACCGCGGGTCCATCCATCAGCGGCACCGTAAAGCGCCTTTCAAAACGAAACCATGCGGTTTCGATTGTTATACGGTATTAGCACCTGTTTCCAAGTGTTATCCCCTTCTGATGGGCAGGTTACCCACGTGTTACTCACCCGTTCGCCACTCCTCTTTTCCCGGTGGAGCAAGCTCCGGTGGGAAAAGAAGCGTTCGACTTGCATGTATTAGGCACGCCGCCAGCGTTCGTCCTGAGCCAGGATCAAACTCTCATAATATGCTAGTTCCTCACAGCGAAAGCTGATGTGGAACTGTAGTTCGAAATTTACTTTCGAACATCATATAGTTCATTTGTTAAGCTCAATTGTTTGCTAGCATATTGCTTGCTTGTTAAAAATGTTTGTTGTCTTGAATTGAATCAAGACGCCCTACACATTTGGTTTGTCTTACTTTGTTCAGTTTTCAAAGGTCTACGTGATAATTGAAACACAACTGTCTCAGCTTATCATTTGTGATTGCCGTAGCAACTTTTATATCTTAGCAAACTCTCGGATGATTGTCAACTATTTTTTAAAAGTTTTTTTGAACTCGTTTTTCACGAGGTCGTTTTAGCAACTCACTTATCATAACTCATCGTTTGTTATTTGTCAACAGTTAATTTTGTTTTTTTCTTTGCGAAATCAACGTTTATCTATTGTCGTTCACAAGCGACTTGGTTATCTTATCATGTGTTGTCCCACACGTCAAGAACTTTTTTATGATCATTCAGAAGTTATGAAACTTAACTTTTGAACAAATAATAATATACCAACTAAAATCTTATTGGTCAACGAATTTTTTTGTGTTTTTTCAAGTTTTTTAGTTATACGATTAATATGATAAAAAGCGATATAAACATTCGTTTTTTACATGGTATAAAGAGATTGAAAACCTTTATCTATATAAATCATTCGCCATTGCAACTGTGCTGAAACTTCTATAAAGCAGACCCATTTCTAATGGTTCCGTTTTCTTTTTTTATAGCTATCTTATCCCTTGCCATAACTTTCTCTGAATTGGTTCATTGATACGCATTTACTTAAAAATTAGTTTCAATAAAGTCTTAAATATAGAACCAGATTTCAAGCAAAGTTATCTCATTTTTTCTCTAAAAAATAAACCGACAGCAGCTAGAAATAAAAATCATTTCTGGCTATTGTCGGTTTGGTTCCCTGAACAGGTTGTTTCTATTTATGTCTCAGATTTAACGCATGGTTGGGAACAGTAATACGTCACGGATCGATTGAGCATCGGTCAATAGCATGACTAGACGGTCGATTCCGATACCTAGTCCGCCAGTTGGTGGCATACCATATTCTAGCGCTTCTAAGAAGTCTTCGTCTAAACCATGTGCTTCATCGTTTCCAAGCTCGCGTTCTTTTTCTTGCGCTTCAAAACGTTCTCTTTGATCGATTGGATCATTCAGCTCAGTAAAGGCATTAGCAAATTCTTTACCTGTGATGAACAATTCGAAACGGTCAGTAAAACGTGGGTCTTCAGGATTTTTCTTCGCCAATGGAGAAACTTCTACTGGATGTCCATAGACAAAAGTAGGTTGCACTAAGGTTTCTTCCACAAACGCTTCAAAGAATTCATTGATGACGTGACCAACACCCATTGCTTCTGTCACTTCAACTTGGTGTTCTTTTGCAATCGCTAGTGCTTCTTCTAAGGTCATTTCTTTCCAGAAATCAACACCTGTATGCTCTTTGATTGCATCGACCATATGCACACGTTTGAAATCATTCTCTAAGTCAACTGCTTGACCTGCATAAGTGATTTTAGCTGTTCCTAATACTTTTTCAGCTGCATTACGGATGATACCTTCTGTCAAGTTCATCACATCTTGAAAATCAGTATATGCAGTGTATGCTTCAAGCATCGTGAACTCAGGGTTATGGGTCGTATCGATTCCTTCATTACGGAATACACGGCCGATCTCATAAACTTTTTCCATACCACCAACGATCAGACGTTTCAAATGAAGTTCTAGCGCAATACGTAGATATAGATCCATATCTAACGCATTGTGATGTGTGATAAACGGACGTGCTGCTGCTCCACCGGCTTCATTATGCAAGACTGGTGTTTCAACTTCGATATAGCCGTTCCCATCTAAATAGCGACGGATCTCACTAATGATTTGACTGCGTTTCATGAAGCGGTCAAAACTATCTCTATTACTTACTAAATCAAGGTAACGCTGTCTGTATCGTTGCTCGATGTTCGTTAATCCATGATATTTATCTGGTAATGGACGAAGTGCTTTTGATAAGATGACGATTTCAGAGGCTTTGATCGATACCTCACCTGTATCAGTTTTCATGATTTCTCCAGTTACGCCAAAGAAATCTCCTAAGTCAGCATGTTTGAATACTTCATAAGCTTCTTCACCTACTCGGTCTTTGCGTACGTAGATTTGGATTTGGCCTTCTCTGTCTTGCAGATGGGCAAATCCAGCTTTACCTTTTCCACGGCGTGTCATCATACGGCCAGCAACACTCGCTGTCAATGCCATCTCCGCCAATTCTTCTTTTGTACGTGGATCAAATAATTCGTGCAATTCTTGGGAATTATGTGTACGCTCAAATCGCTTACCAAATGGATCGATCCCATTTTCTCTCAATTGCTCCATTTTTTCACGACGAACAATCATTTGATCGTTTAAATCTTCTAATTGATTTTGTTGTTCCTCAGTCACAAAAGTTCCTCCATTCTCATCTTATTCTCTTCCTTATAATGCCAATGAAACGCAAAAAAAGCAAGCCGAACTTAGTGTTTCGGCTTGAATTTCGCAAAAAACTTAGAATAACTTCCTAAGATTGAAGTGATAATTTTTCACTTTTTTCAACCAATTGGTCAAGCAGTTCATTGATTTCATGCTGTTTCTCAGTCTTATTGATCGCTAATTTGATCTTGGCTGCACGTGAGATACCTTTTAGATAGTAGGAAGCGTGAGTCCGAAACTCACGACAGGCGATGGTTTCTCCTTTTAAATCAACTAAACGTTCTAGATGTAATTTTGCAGTAGCGATTTTTTCGCGTGCGGTTGGTTCCGGAATCAGCTCTCCAGTTTCTAAATAATGTTGTGTCCGATGGATCATCCAAGGATTCCCTAAAGCAGCGCGGCCGATCATGACGCCATCGGCACCCACGTATTCCAACATGCGTTTTGCATCTTCTGGCGTTTTGACGTCCCCGTTCCCCATAAAAGGGATCGTTAGATGTTTTTTGACTTCCTTTAACACTTCCCAATTGGCTTTTCCTTCATACATTTGCACACGTGTTCGTCCGTGCATGGCTACTGCACCGGCTCCAGCTGCTTGAGCGGCTAATGCGTTTTCGACAGCAAAAACATGTTCTTCGTCCCAACCAATACGCATTTTCACAGTAACTGGCACATCAACTGCCGATGCAACTGCATGAACCATTTCATAGACTTTATCAGGATCTAATAACCATTTTGCACCTGCTTCAGCTTTGATGATTTTATTGACTGGGCATCCCATATTGATATCAATGATATCTGCTGTAGTATGTTTCTCAACAAACTGTGCTGCTTCTACTAGTGTGTCTTTGTTCCCACCAAATATTTGCAAACTTAATGGATGCTCTGTTTCGTCGATATGCAGCATTTCCAATGTTTTTTTGTTGCGGAAATGAATACCTTGGTCACTGATCATCTCGCAAACGACCATTCCTGCACCAAATTCTTTGACGGTTACACGAAATGCGGCGTTCGTGATCCCTGCCATTGGTGCTACAACAACGCGATTCGGTATTTCAACGTTCCCGATTTTCCATGTGTGATCCACTTATAATCCTCCCAAGGCTTCTGTCTTCAATGCTGCTAGGTCATCTTCTGTGTAGGTATACTTACTATTACAAAATGAGCAAACTGCTTCTGCGCCATGGTCTTCATCGATCATTGCTTGGATTTCTGCTGCGCCTAAAGCAATGATTGCTTCGCCAAACTTTTCTTTCGAACAATCACATTTAAACTGCACAGGCATTTTTTCTAGTACTTGCAATTCGTCTGTTCCTAACAATCCATGCAAGATTTCTTCAGGTGTCAACCCTTCATCTAAGAGTGTAGAAATACGTGGTGTTGTTTTCAGTTGCTCTTCGATTTTCACAATCGTTTCTTCGTCTGCTCCTGGCATGATCTGGATCATAAAACCACCCGCTGTTTTGATGGTATCATCCGTATTGACTAAGACGCTTAGCCCTACAGCTGAAGGGATTTGTTCTGAAATCGCTAAATAGTACGTGAAATCTTCAGCTAGTTCACCAGATACAATCGGTGTTTGTCCTGAAAAAGGTTCTTTTAACCCTAGATCTTTTGTCACACTGAACATCCCTTGTGTCCCTACTGCTCCACGTACATCGATTTTTCCTTCTGCGTTCAGCGATAAACTCAGGTGTGGATTTTTGATGTACCCTTTGACATCACCTTTACCATTCGCATCAACAACGATCCCACCTGCAGGGCCATCGCCTTGGATGCGTACTGTTAATTTGTCTTCTCCTTTAACTGTCGCACCTAGCAGCAGACTGCCAACTAATGCACGGCCTAATGCTGCTGATGATGTATGCCAAGTATCATGGCGTTGCTGCGCTTCTGCGACAGTATTGGTTGCACGAACAGCATATGCTCGAACAAACCCATCATTGGCTAATGCCTTTACTAAATAATCTTCCATTTGTATGTAACCTCATTTCCCGATTTTAAAACTCATAGTGAATCATACTAGTAACTTCCAAATTTTTCAACTTTTGAATTTGTAAATTCTACGTTTCTATTTTAATTGTCAGACACAAAAAAAGAGCTGCGACTTTCGTCACAGCTGCTTTCTTTATCTATTTTGATCATCTGAATGATTTTGTTCATCCGTTGAAGTCGATTGATTCTCATCATTCAACTCTTTTTTCGCTTCATCAAACTCATGTTTTTCTTCTGCTTGTTTTTCCGCATCTTTTTCTTCTAGTGCACGTTTTGCTTCTTCAAACGTTTGCGCTTCTTTTTCACTAGGGAAGTCTGCCGATTCTGCTCCTTCAGGCATTACACCTTTTTCAAAGAGAGATTTGATTGCTTTGGCATCCAATGTTTCAAATTCAAGCAGTTTTTCTGCGATCAGTTTGTGTTGCGCACGGTGTGCTTCGATGATTTCATGTGCTTTTTGATGTGCTTCCATCAAGATCTTGCGTACTTCTTGGTCGATTTCAAAAGCAACTTGTTCTGAGTATGCTTTCGTTTGACCATAGTCACGGCCTACGAATACTTGGTGGTTTCCTTCATATTGGACAGGACCTAAGCGATCACTCATCCCATACTCTGTAACCATACTTCTTGCTAGTGCTGTTGCTTGTTCAAAGTCATTTGATGCACCAGTAGATTGAACGTTGAAGATGATTTCTTCTGCGGTACGTCCACCTAGTAATCCAACGATTTGTTCAAACATATCTTCTTTTGTCATTAAGAATTGATCTTCTTTTGGTAAAGCGATCATATATCCACCAGCACGTCCACGCGGGATGATTGTTACTTTATGAACGACACGGGCACGACTCAAGACAAGCCCAACGATCGTATGACCTGCTTCATGGTAAGCGACCATTTCGCGTTCGCGTTTGCTGATGACACGGTCTTTCTTGGCTGGTCCAGCAATCACGCGGTCTTCTGCTTCATCGATATCAGAAGCATCGATTTTTTTCTTGTTTCGACGAGCAGCTACTAATGCTGCTTCGTTTAAGACGTTTTCTAAATCCGCACCAGCAAAACCTGGTGTTTGTTGTGCTACGACTTTCAAATCAACATCGTCAGCAATTGGTTTGTTTCTTGCGTGAACTCGTAAAATCGCTTCACGGCCTTTGACATCTGGACGACCAACTAAAATTTGACGGTCAAAACGTCCTGGACGAAGCAAGGCTGGATCTAATACGTCTGAACGGTTTGTCGCTGCAATCACGATCACGCCTTCATTTCCATCGAATCCATCCATTTCAACAAGCAATTGGTTCAGTGTTTGTTCACGTTCATCGTGTCCGCCACCCATACCAGCGCCACGTTGACGACCGACAGCATCGATTTCATCAATAAAGATGATTGCTGGAGCATTCTTTTTCGCAGTTTCAAATAAGTCACGAACTCGGCTTGCACCGACCCCAACAAACATTTCAACAAAGTCTGAACCCGAAATAGAGTAGAATGGTACGCCAGCTTCACCAGCAACTGCTTTGGCAAGCAACGTTTTACCAGTTCCTGGAGGTCCTTCTAAGAGAACTCCGGCTGGAATACGTGCGCCTAATTCAATGAAGCGTCTTGGATCTTTTAGGAACTCAACGACTTCGACAAGTTCTTGTTTTTCTTCTTCCGCACCCGCTACATCAGAGAAACGAACGCGATTTGCTTTTTTGTCGGCTTCTTTTGCTTTGGATTTCCCAAAGTTCATCACACGGCCTCCGCCGCCTCCGCCGCCACCTTGTTGTCCCATCATCATATAGAAGAAGAAGACGATGATCACGATTGGCAAGAAGCTTAATAGGAGTGATACCCATACGCCGCTACTTGATTCTTCTCTGATCGTAGTTGCTACGTTGTTGTCTTTTGCCAACTCTGTGACTTGGCTCAATGTTGTATCGTTTGGCAAAATAATCGTAGTGAAGTGCGTAGTTGATGTCTCAGTAGTACCTAGAATCGATAGACCACCACTATTTGCAACTGTCTGTTGTTCTTTGTATTCACCTGAGATCTTATACACACCATTAGCAGGTTGCACCTCAAAGTTTTTGATTTTGCCTTCTTGTAATTGTTCAGTGAATTTTGAGTACTCGATATCTGACGACCGTTGGCCATTGTTACCAAAAATAAAGTAGACGACCATTACCATCGCTAAGATTACGAGGACATAATACAAGGCATTTTTCATCATGCCATTGTTTTTTTTGTTCATAGTTGTCCTCCCTATGCGTTATTTTTACTTGATAAATCTTTTATCAATCCTGACCATACTATTGTAACATAATTTATGAGAGATAGATGATTAATTTGATTGATAAACGCTCGGTTTTAGTACACCGATGTATGGAAGATTTCGATAGGCTTCTGCATAATCTAATCCATAACCTACCACAAACTCGTTTGGCACATTGAAACCAATGTAATCCGCTTCGATATCTACGACTCTGCCTTCGGGCTTATCAAGGAGTGTCACGATTTTGACTGAGTTTGCTTTACGGTATTTGAATAGATCGACTAAATAAGCAAGTGTTCTTCCGCTATCAATAATGTCTTCGACAATCAATAAATCACGGCCTTCCACATTCGTATCCAAGTCTTTTACGATTTTTACTTCACCTGATGAAACAGTTGCGTTACCGTAACTTGAAACATCCATAAAATCCAATTCTAGGTAAGCATCGATCGAACGGATAATGTCTGCCATGAATGGGACAGCACCTTTCAATACACCAACAACCAACGGATTTTTATCTTGATAATTTTCAGTTAACTCTTTTCCTAGTTCTTTACAACGAACTTGTATCTCTTCTTGCGTGATCAATACTCTCTCGATATCTTTTTCTAACATCAGGTTCTCCTTCCAATTGCTTCTTTTTGATATTTGTAAAGAAGTATGTAGTGTATTTTATCAGTTTCTACACCAATACTCAAATAAGAATGGACAAAAGGGACTAGACTCCATAGATTTCTCCCTTCATCTATAATAACCCATGAATTTTTTCGTTGTGCAACAGATATTTTTTTATCGATAAAATATCTTGACACTCTTTTGTTCAACGTCTCCGTCAATTGGATACGATCTCCCGGTTTTTGCCGATCGACCCAAAGCGATTGTTCGGCGGATAACCATAGATCATGAGTGAAGATTTCACCTGTTTCATCCAATTTCCAATCTGGAAGTTGGTCGGGTGTGTAGATCCCTAACCATTCCGACTCTCCTAACTGAATGGATTGATTCGGTATGATTTTTAACGGAGTATTTTGGTGGTTGGTTGATCGTTCCTTTTTTCTTTCATAAAGATAAAGTACTTCATAGGAACGTTCGATCACCCAGCGTTTGCCCAGATCAATCTGCCATTGTCCTGCGGCTTGTTCACATTGTTGTAACAACGTGTCAATCTGTTTTTCTTTGATCGTCACTTTCGTAATTGGAAAAACGTAATCAAAGAACGTGTAAAAGAAGAAGTAACGTTCAAAAGATTCCAAACTTTCGATCACCTTCCACGGAATAGATAAGCGCTCTTCTCTATACGTAAGATGTTCCGTGATCATCTGATGAGTATTTTTTCGGATAAATTGTTCTGCCCATTGGATTTGTTGCGAGAATTTTTGGAAATGAGCCATCGCTTGGATATTTTCTTTTTTCAATTGTGGTACGACTAAATGACGCAGTCGATTACGTTGGACAGTTAGTTCCTGATTGGTATGGTCCTCAAAAAAAGGTAAATCTTCTGCTTCCGCATACGCATACAATTGTTCTTTACTAAATGACAACAACGGTCGAATAAGTCGCCCACCAGCAAAAGGTTGCGTTTCCTTGATTCCCGCATACGTACCTAGCTGCCCACCACGAATGATTTTCATCAAAATCGTTTCCATTTGATCATCCCCATGATGCGCTGTCATCAATGTATCATAATGATAATCTCGTACGATCTCATCAAATTTCTCATACCGAAAAGCTCGAGCAGCCGTTTCAATTCCTTGTTCCGCGGGATTCTCCCATACTTTTAAGTGGAAAGTAAGATTGTTTTTATCGCAAAAGTCAGCAAGATAGGCTGCTTCATCCGCAGAAACGCTCCGTAAGCGATGATCGATATGGACAACCCCTAGCTGAAAGCCAATTTGTTTTTGGGCGGTCATTAAGCAATCGAGTAAAACCATCGAGTCTACCCCACCGGAAACAGCAACTAGTATTTTCGCATGTTCAGACAGATAGCCACGGCGTAAGCCTCTTTTTATAAATGCTTGTTTAAACTGACTTGCTCTTCTATCCATTGGTGTCACATCCTTTTACAAAATAAAAAGAGCGGACAAAAGTCTGTGACAATTGCCTGCCCTTCAATTTCGCTTAGCTTAGCTACGGCGACCGCCACGGCCTCCGCGTTTTCCTTCTGTGTTGCGTTTTAAGGAAGTCAATCGATCATCGCTATCTTTTAAAAATGAGCTCATCAATGAATCGAAGTCTTCTTTTGTATTGGAAGGTTGGCTGCGAGAAAAAGATTTTTTCTGCGGTGCGCGTCCTCGATTATCTCGAGTTTCTTTTTGTGGATATCTCTTTTGACGATTTTCATCATTAGTTTCTACTGGTTGCTCTTGTGCTTTGCGGATAGATAAACCGATTTTCCCATCATCATTGACTGTAATGACTTTGACTGTTACCTCATCACCAACGCTCAATACATCATGAATATCCTTGATATAACCGTTTGATACTTCACTGATATGAACTAACCCTGTTTTGCCAGCTCCTAAATCAATAAATGCGCCAAAATTTGTGATTCCTGAAACTTTTCCTTGCAGTTTTGCTCCTACCTCGATTGACATAAAAAAAATGTTCCTCCTAATTATTTCCCTTTTTTTATATTACTGCTTATTGGGCAGTTGTTGAACTCGTTGTTTGTTCATCGGTGTCTGCTGAATTATCTGTCGTAGATTCAAGTATCGGGTAGACTTGCTCCCCTTCTTTTGAATAGAAAAATTTGCTTCTAGCAAGTTTTGCTACGTAATCTTCATCTTTAAGCAATTTCACGTCTTCTGTGAGTTGGTCTACATCTTTATTGATTTGTTGTAACTCTGTATCTGCTTCGACTTTTAATTCATTTAAATGATTCATTCGTTGCATATCATTAAAAATTTGGAAACCTATTACAGCGAAAATGACCAAAGCACCTAAAAAGATGGCTGCTAACCTGCGTCTACGAAAAATCAATTGGCGTTGTTGTTGTTGAAATTCGACATATTTTTTCTTTGCATACTCTGTGTCTAGTGCAGCGATTTTATTGCTTTTGTTTGCCACCTGTATTCGCTCCAATCTTTTTTGATTGTCATTCTTTATTATACCAACATCCTGAATGCTTGTCTAATCTATTTCGCTTGTGTTTTGTACTCGTGTTTCTGACAAGACTTCATACATTTTTTGTGCATCTTCTTTTTTTGTTGACTCATGCAACTCTGCTACCTTGATTTCCATCGTCTTGTTGCCAAATTGGATGTCCAATTGGTCTCCAACCTTGACATCACTGGAAGATTTCGTTAGTTTGCCATTGATTTTGATTCGTCCTTTATCCGCCACTTCCTTAGCGACAGATCGGCGCTTGATGATTCGCGAGATTTTTAAAAATTTATCTAGTCGCATCTCATGTCCTCACTTTTCTTTTTTTATTTTTTTCAAACGTAAGATTTTCTTACCAAATGGCAGTAACAGCCATTCACGGATCGTAAATAATTTTGTCCAGATCACTGCATATACAAATGTGACTACGCCTATAATGACACCGCCTAGGCTGGCAAAAAGAGCAGTCGAGCGATGGCTCACTGGACCAAACAATAAGTTTAAGAAGCCATAATACACAAACAACGCTAAGACCATCCAACCTAAACATTGGATCAATTTCTTACCAAATTTTCGTTCGTGCCAAAAACTATTGATTGCTGGAGTTTCAGTACGGACAAAATACCATAAAGTCACTGATAGTCCAAGTAATGTCGATAAACTAGCACCGACTGTTCCTAAATAACTCGTGAGAAGCGGTGTAGCTAAAGCTTTAGCAAGCAAGCCCCAACCAGCACCCTTTAGTGAGGGGCGGAAAGAGTTTTTACTTTGAGCAATGCTTTGGTACGCTTGAATAATTGCAGTTAGTCCAATGGAAAAAACAAATAGAACTAGTGTCATATTCCCAGCATAATCTTTAAACAATGCGTAATTGATATAAGGCAACAATACAGCTAATCCTACTGAAGCTGCCAATGCTAATGCAGTCGTCAGACGCAAGTAAATTTTTGCTGTGGAATAAAATTGTCCTTTGACTGCACTCGTTAGGTAGCGTGTCAATGCGGGTAAGAACGTAGCACTTAAAGCTGTAGCAATAACTAATCCTAATTGAACTAACGGTTGCCCACGATCATATACTCCTTTAGCTATTTTAGATGCTTGCTCAGATAAACCATAGATTTGTAACGCATTCTTAACAAAAAAAGAATCAATCAATTGGAAGAAGATCAATAGACCACTATAAATGGAGACTAATCCCCCTTCAATCAAGAAACGGCGTACGAGTGATTTCGCTGGCCTTCTTAAAATCGGAAAGTGGCGGAAGCTCAATGCACCACCATGGATTTTTTGTTCATAATAGTACAGTACACCATATGCACATACGCCACCAAATACTGCGCCACTCATTGCCGCTGTGCCTGTTTGATAGACTGTCCAGCCTAATCGCTTAAAGGCAATTGCGCTAAAAACAATGATTGCTACACGAACAATTTGTTCCACGACTTGCGAAACCGCTGTGGGCTCCATTAAAAATCGACCTTGAAAATTCCCACGATAATAAGATAGTCCTGGCATCAACAAAAACGTGAAGGAGACGATCCGAATCAACGGCATCAGTTGTTGATCCCCCATCATAAGAGCGATCCAGTGACTAAATGAAAATACGAAGAGCCAGAGTAAAAAGCCTGACCAAAAAACAAGGGGATAAAGATTTTTCAATGCTTGTCTTTGTTCGAAAGGGTCTTTTTTTTCTGCTACATATTTAGAGATAAACTGGGGTAGCCCCGACAAAGCGAGTGTCATCGCAATACCATAAATAGGATAAACTTGTTGATAAACATAAAAACCTTCATCGCCCACTAAGTTTTGCAATGGAATCCGATAGAGTGCGCTGAGGACTTTTGCTATAAAGGAGGCAAGCGTCAACACAAAGGCACCATGCATCACTTGACGCATTTCTTTATGATCCAAAGGTTCAGCCCCTTCCTATGCAGTCGCATATTTCTGTTCGCGCAATGCTTTGACAAATTGTTGGATTTCTTGCAACCAAACAGCAGTCGTTGTTTGAGGTGGCAAGGTCAAACGAATCATCATTTGTTCTTTTTCCACACCAAGTCCTGCTTTTAATTTTGTGGCAGTCAGCGCTTCAAATAATTGTTCAACCGTGTAGCGTTTTGTTCCCACTTTGCTCAACTTGAACACGATGGTTTGTTGTTGCTTACGAATCATCTCTAGCAATGCACGATCGCCATCCATTTTGATTTGTCCAATCGTCAACAAATGCGCGACTTCTTCAGGATATTCACCAAAACGATCCAGTAGATCTGCTTCTAATTCTTCCAACATCTCTTGTGAATCCAATTCGCGAATCCGTTTATAGATTTCGATTTTTTGGCGTTGATCTGACACATAACTTTCTGGTAGATAGGCATCGACGCCTAGATCGATCTCCACAGAAGTTTTTTCTATTTGCTGATTTTTACCTTGTTTACGAGCGACTGCCTCACTCAACATTTGAGAGTACATATCAAAACCAACAGCATCGATAAATCCATGTTGTTGCGCCCCTAGCAAGTTACCAGCACCACGGATCGATAAATCTCGCATCGCGATTTTAAATCCTGAACCCAATTCCGTAAAGTCTTTGATTGCTTGAAGACGCTTTTCGCTGACTTCATTAAGGATTTTTTGCTGTTCGTACATAAAATAAGCATAAGCGACACGATTGCTTCGTCCGACACGTCCTCGTAATTGGTAAAGCGTAGAGAGCCCCATATAATCGGCATTTTCTACGAAGAGTGTGTTTGCATTTGGAATATCCACACCAGTTTCGATGATCGTTGTCGTCACTAAGACATCATACTGTCCCTCGATAAAGTCGAATAATGTGTTTTCTAGTTGGACTTCCGTCATCTGTCCATGCGCATAGGCGATTCTCGCTTCGGGAACTAATGCTTGGATTTCTTCTACTTTACGTTCAATCGTTTCTACACGATTATATAAGTAGAAAACTTGTCCCCCACGTCCCATCTCTCGCTGAATCGCTTCTCGGATCGCACCTGGATTTTTTTCCATCACATATGTTTGGATCGGATACCGATTCGCCGGTGGTGTTTCAATCACCGATAGATCCCGTACGCCTAGCATCGACATATGCAGCGTTCGCGGAATAGGTGTCGCTGTCAAAGTCAGCACATCCACTTGCGCACGCAATTGTTTCAAACGTTCTTTGTGTTTTACACCGAAACGTTGTTCTTCATCAACGATTAATAGTCCTAAATCACTAAATTCAATATCTTTTGACAATACACGATGAGTACCCACAACAATATCTAGTTGTCCTGTTCGTAATTCTTCGATCGTTTCTTTTTGTTGTTTCTTTGTTCGGAAACGACTCAGCAAACCAACATTCACTGGGAATCCCTCAAATCGTTCCAACATCGTTTCGTAATGTTGTTGCGCCAAGATTGTTGTCGGCACAAGAAATGCCACTTGTTTACTTTCTTTGACTGCTTTAAAAGCGGCACGTAGCGCAACTTCTGTTTTCCCATAGCCGACGTCCCCCACAAGTAAACGATCCATCGGTTTTTCTTTTTCCATATCTCGTTTGATTTCCGCCGCACTTCGGAGTTGGTCATCTGTTTCCGAATATGGAAAAGCATTCTCAAATTCTTTTTGATAAGAGTCATCCGGACCAAATGCGTATCCTTTTTCTGCTTCTCTGACCGCATACAATTGGATCAAGTCATCCGCAATATCTTCGATTTTTGAGGAGATCTTACGTTTCGTTTTCGTCCATTCACTACCACCGAGTTTGTTGATTCGTGGTGTTTTCGATTCCGAAGCTACATATTTTTGGATCAAATTCAACTGCGTGACAGGAATAAATAGCTTATCATCATTTTGATAAATGATCGTCATATAATCTTGGTGGACACCGTCGACCTCTAAGGTTTCCATACCGATATATTTCCCGATCCCATGATTCGCATGGACAACGTAATCTCCAGCTTTTAATTCGTTGTAGCTTTTTAGTCGTTCTGCATTCGTTACCGTTTGACGACGTGTCTGTTTTTTTGTTGTCTTTTGAAAAATCTCTTTTTCCGTGATCGTTACGATTTTTTCTTGCGGCAACTCAAAACCTGTCATCAATGCGCCTTCGACTAATTGGACTTGTCCTTTGATCAGTTGGTCTGCTTCTGTTTCTACCACTAATATGTCTTCGTCACGCAACATTTGTTCCGCCTTACGGATACGTTCTTTCGTTGGAATGAAGATGACGACTGTCTGCTCTTGTTTGCGCCAACGATCCATTTCCGTTTTCAGCAATGGCATTTGTCCAAAGAACTGTTGCATCGTGCGATACTGGAACTGGTAAAGTGCTTGGAACCTGAGATTTCCCATTCCTTTTTGGAATAAAGAGAAAAAAGTGGTCGCAAATTTTTCTTTTTGGATGATCCCATGTACGTCTGCCACAAATTGTTGTTCAGAGAATACGCGTAACTCACTGATTTTTTGTGTATGCCATTCCGCTGCTTCTCTCTCCATTTCGCGATTCGTTTCCATGATTCGTTGGTAATCGTCCACAATCAGCAAGCTATCTTGGGGAAAATAATCCAAAATCGATAAATGTTCAGGATACAAAAGATCCGCATAGAACTTCGCTTGGTCTGTCGGGACATTACGTTGCCACTCCGAGATCAACTGACCGAAATAGTCATGCAAAAATTGTCGTTCAGTAGGTTCTGCGGTCGTTGCTAATTTCTTTTCTAAGAGGTTTTCTATTTTGTTGATACCGTCAAGCAGATTCTCTTGAGAATAAATTTGTTCACTTGTTGGTGGCAACCACACTTCTTCGATCTTTTCAATCGATCGTTGCGTATCAGCTTCGAAGTATCTCATGGAATCAATTTCGACATCAAATAATTCCACACGAACAGGGTATTCAAATGTCAAAGGATAGATATCGACAATACTCCCTCGCATACTAAATTCCCCAGGTTTTGCGACCATCTCTGTCCGCTCATACCCCAACAAGACGAGTTGTTGCGGTAATGAGTCCACGGCGATCTCGTCGCCAATCTGCCAATGTAATTGGGCATTGCTCCATGTTTCTTTATCAGGAAGACGTTTGTGCAATGCTGCCACTGGAAGAAGATAGATTCCTGGCTCATCTTGTTGCAAACGATTCAACGTCGCTACACGTTCAGCCCGAGCTTCAGGAGAAGAAAAAGCCATTTCTGCGGAAAGCACTTCATCTACTGGAAATAAGTGGATACTTTCAGCTGGCAGAACGTGTTGCAGATCCTCTGCCAATTGGTTGACGTAATATAAATTTGGCATCAGGATAATCAGATTTTTATCCAGTTTTTTAAACGCATGTGCAAACAACAACGTCTTAGCAGATCCAGCTAAACCTGTAATCAACTGTCTAGACATCCGTTGTTCAAGATTCATGGACCATTCAGCCACTTGAGCATCTTTGCCAATCAATTGGATCATATCCATCGTTTCATTCTCCTTTCTTAATTAAATTGATTCATTGTATCTATAAAAGAATGGCCATCCAATAGAAATTCAACAGCAGCGACTGATTGATCGATGCTTTGTTCGATCAAGGGTTGCGTCTCTTTACTAAAGGGACTGAGAACATGTTGGACGACTGTTTTTTTACCTTCTGGTCGACCAATACCAACTTTTATTCGATCAAAGATCGTACTATCCAAATGAGAGATAATACTCTTGATCCCATTATGTCCGCCTGCACTTCCTTTTTGTCGTAAACGGATTTTACCGATTGCTAAATCTAGGTCATCATAAACAACCACCAACTCTTCTGGATAAATCCCAAAGTAAGTCATCAATGGACCAACCGCTCGGCCAGATTCATTCATAAATGTTTGGGGTTTGACTAATAAAATTTTCTCACCTTTGTGGAAAAATTCAGCTACTTCTGCTTCAAATGTGTTTTTCTTAAAGGTCGCTTGGTGTTTTTCAGCCAAACGATCCACCACCATAAATCCAACGTTATGCTTTGTATGTTCATATTTCGTTCCTGGGTTTCCAAGCCCTACGATCATTTTCATTTCTGCGCTCATCCAATCTTATAAACAGCACAAAAGGCTGGACTGCTCATAGGCGGTCCAGTCTTTGACTCGATTTTTTTATTATTTTAGCTCCTATTAGTATAACACACAATCCTTTGTTACAGCTAAAAAGAGAAACTTAATAAATGAAAAAATGATTAAAATTATAATTCAAAACTAATGAAATCATTGGTTTTGCTAAATAGTGAAATAACGCACATGTAAGCTTTTACATATGGTACAACCTTGTTATCTGTTATATTTTGTAACCAAATAGCGTGACAGCAGGCTTTTTCCATGTTAGCATAGGCATGGGAAAAACAAATCAATGGAAGGATTGATATAAATGACTGCAAACGCAGAAAAAAAAGATCATCAAAAAGTAATACTTGTTGGAGACGGTGCTGTAGGTTCTAGCTATGCCTTCGCTTTAGTTACACAAAATATCGCTCAAGAAGTTGGTATCATCGATATCAATACAGCAAAAACTGAAGGAGATGCGATCGACTTATCACACGCTCTAGCATTTACTTCACCTAAAAAAATCTACTCAGCATCTTATGCAGATGCACATGATGCAGACTTAGTCGTTATCACAGCTGGTGCACCACAAAAACCAGGTGAAACACGTTTAGATTTAGTAAATAAAAACTTAAAAATCAACCGCGAAGTTGTTACACAAATCGTTGACTCAGGTTTCAATGGTATTTTCTTAGTTGCTGCTAACCCAGTTGATATTTTAACTTACTCTACTTGGAAATTCTCAGGGTTCCCTAAAGAGCGCGTAATCGGTTCAGGAACTTCACTTGACTCTGCTCGTTTCCGTCAAGCACTTGCTGAATTAGTTGACGTTGATGCACGTAACGTCCATGCGTATATTTTAGGTGAACATGGAGATTCTGAGTTCCCAGTTTGGTCACATGCCAATGTTGCTGGTTTACAAATCTATGAATGGGTGAAAAATAATCCAGACGTGGATGAAGAAGCAATGGTCAACTTATTCTTCGGTGTACGTGACGCTGCTTATACGATCATCGAGAAAAAAGGCGCAACATTCTACGGTATCGCTGTAGCTTTAGCACGTATCACTCGCGCGATCTTAGACGATGAAAATGCAGTTCTTCCATTATCTGTTTATATGAATGGTGAATATGGACTAAACGATATCTATATCGGTGCACCTGCTGTCATCAACCGTCAAGGTATCCAAAAAGTCATTGAAATTCCATTAAGCGACAGCGAACAAGATCGTATGGCCGCTTCAGCAAAACAATTAAAAGATATCTTAGATGAAGCTTTTGCTAAATTGGATGCTGAATAATTAATTACTTGAGACGCTATCGTTCTCACTAAAAAAGAATACACGTTGTTCCAGAAGTAATGTCTTCGAAAACAACCTCATCTTCACAGGGAATCCTGAAAATCGACCTTCCATTTTCTAGGATTTCCTGTTTTTTTATACACTTCCGTATATAAAATCCTTGCCTAACTATCGTTATTTTTCTAAGCAGTATGTTAATTTTTATATAAAGAGGGACATCATTTCGTCTTTTACTGTAAATTATGCTATGATAGAGTCGTTACACCCTATAACTATTATTATTAAGGAGTTGCAGATATGACAAGATCTTCTCATCGAAAAAAATCAATGCGTATTGGTTTGCTTTCTGTTCTCGGTGTGATTCTAGTATTAATCGGCTTTTACACCTACCGTAGTACATATTACACGAATCGTTTTCTTCCTAAAACGGAAGTCAATTCGATCAATGTAAGTAACCTGACTATCGACCAAGCAAATGACAAGCTAAAAGAAGCTTATTCCAATAAGATGATTTCAATCAAAGAAAACGGAACGGTTTGGAAAGAGATTGCAAAGTCCGATCTTGGTTATAAAAAGGATTTTTCAACTGATCTAGCTTCCATCTTGAAAAACCAAAATGCTTGGACTTGGGGAATGAACTATGTAGCTGCGGCCGAAAAACAAGAAATCGATCCACTAAGTGCGGAACGGGAACAACTGGATCAAACGATCGAGACATTGTCTACGGAATTGACTGAATTGAATAAAGAACGTACGCCTACTGCCGATGCAACGATTGAAAAGTCTGGTGACTCATTTAAAATCAAGCCTGAAGTGAAAGGGAACACGGTCGATGTCGAAGCCGTTACGAAGGAATTGACAACTGTTGTCAATGATGGAAAAGATACAATTGATCTGACTGAGTTCCAAAAAGAACCAACGGTCACATCTACAGATAAAAAGTTGACTGAGCAGTTAACGACAATGAATAATATCGCTAAAGTAAAAGGAACTTACAGTATCAATGGTGAAACAGTTACGATCCCTTCTTCACTCATCGTTGAATGGCTCACCTATGAAGATGGAAAACCTGCGCTTGATTCAGAAAAAGTTCGTCAATATGTTAGTGAACTTGGCGAAAAATACAATACAAGTACGAATGATACTAAATTCAAAAGTACCAAACGTGGCGAAGTAACTGTTCCTGCTGGCACGTTCAGTTGGACGATCCAAACAGATAGCGAAGTAACAGCATTAACAGAAGCGATTTTAGCAGGACAAGATTTCAAACGTTCACCAATTGTTCAAGGTAGTACAACTGCCGACCACCCATTGATTGAGGATACGTATATCGAAGTCGATTTAGAGAATCAACATATGTGGTTCTACAAAGATGGGAAAGTAGCACTTGAAACAGATATCGTTTCAGGAAAACCTTCTACCCCTACTCCTCCTGGTGTCTTTTATGTCTGGAATAAAGAAGAAAATGCAGTATTAAGAGGAACGAACGATGATGGTACACCATATGAAAGTCCAGTGAACTATTGGATGCCAGTCGATTGGACAGGTATCGGTATCCACGATTCGGATTGGCAACCAGAATATGGCGGCGACTTATGGCGAACTCGCGGTTCTCATGGTTGTGTCAATACGCCACCAGGTGTCATGAAAGAATTATTTGGAATGGTTGAAAAAGGTACGCCTGTTTTGATTTTTTAATCGTAACTACTAGAGCACAGTTGCAGACACGCAACTGTGCTCTCTTTTTTACTTTTTCTTCTTTATAAAAGTAAATAAAATACATATAACAACTGCAGTCAATGCCCCCATCGAATCAAGCATGACATCTTGGAACATTGGTGAACGATCGCCTGTCAACATTTGATGGAACTCATCTAGACCGGCGTATCCTGTCGCAGATAACCAAGCAAGAACCCCCGTTAACCACCAGATTTTCATTTTCGGGAATACACCTAGATACAGACTACCTCCTAATAGAAAATAGGTACCAAAATGGGCGCCTTTTCTTAAAAAGAATTCAATGAATTTGCTGTATCCAGAATGGTCGATACTGATAACACTTTCTCCATAAGTAAACTGGATACCTGATAATGCTTCTTTAAAGGGTTGGTTTGGGAACCACGCATCAATTCTTGAAAGTTGCGATTGTTGTCCATAGGTTTGCGAGGAGCTATAAAATAAAATAGCCATGATCATTAATGCAAACACTAAATAAAAATTTCCATTTTTTCTTTGTTTTTTTAAAAACTCCATAAGTCACCTCTTCTTTCTATGATAGCTTTTTTTTCATAAAACAACAATAATTTCTCCAAGACTTATTCCTTCTTTAAATGCTATACTAGAGATAGTACCATAAATATGAGAGGGGTTTTTTGATGACTTATTCGCTTAACTGGGATTTAGATTCTATCTTTCCTGGAGGAAGTGCTTCAACTGAATTAAATGAACGTTTGGCTCAATTAGAACGACAAATAGAAACATATTACGAACAAATCAATCAATGGTCATTTTCATCCGAAGATATCGATTCTCTTGTGACGATTTTGGCACTTCAAGAAAAAGTAACCAATGGCTTCAGCCAATGTAATAGTTATATTACTGCTTTATTATCTGCTAATGTAAAAGATTCCGATGCAAAGATTTTGTCTGGTAAACTCTATGCTTCATTACCACGTTGGCAAGCAGCAGATACGATCTTATCGAAAAAATTTGCAGAAATATCTGACAATGAATGGACACACTTGATTGCTCAAGATCAATTAGCTCCGATTGCTTTTCGCATGAACGAAATTCGTCGCGATGGCGCACGCTTGTTATCTGAAAATGAGGAGCACATTATCAATACATTATCTTTGGATGGTTTGAATGCCTGGAGTAGTCATTATGATACGATTGTCGCTAGCGTGACTGTACCATTTGAACAAGAGGGAGAAATCATTGAATTATCTGCTGGTCAAGCATTCAATAAAATGATGGGTGATCCTGATCCAGAAGTCCGCAAACAATTATTTACAGCTTGGGAAACTGCTTGGCAAGAAAAAGCACCTTTATTTACAGACACTTTGAATCATTTAGATGGGTTCCGTCTATCCACCTATAAACTACACGGTACAACAGATTTCTTACAAAAGCCTTTAGAATATAATCGCTTGAAAAAAGAAACATTAGATGTAATGTGGGAGACGATCCAAAAAAATAAACAACCCCTTGTCGATTACTTAACAAGAAAAGCCAATCTTTTCGGTAAAGAAAAAATGGAATGGCAAGACCAAGATGCACCGATCATTCTAGGTGATATGAAAGAAAAAACCTTTACCTTTGATGAAGCGGCAGCATTTATCATTGAGAATTTCAATAAATTCAGTCCTAAAATGGCTGAATTTGCTCAAGACGCTTTTAACAAAAGTTGGATTGAAGCAGAGGATCGTCCTGGCAAACGACCTGGTGGTTACTGCACCGAATTGCCTGAAACACAAGAATCTAGAATCTTCATGACTTATAGTAATTCAGTCAACGAAGTCGCTACTTTAGCCCATGAGTTAGGTCACGCTTTCCATAGTAGTACGATGTGGGATCTTCCAGCGTTGAATCGTGAATACGCGATGAATGTTGCTGAAACAGCAAGTACCTTTGCAGAATTGATCGTAGCTGATGCAACACTTAAAGCGGCATCAACAAAAGAAGAAAAAATCAATTTGTTGGATACGAAACTACAAAATGCTCTGGCTATGTTCATGAATATCCATTCTCGTTTTATCTTTGAAAATCAATTCTATACTGCTCGACAAAAAGGACTAGTCGCAGAACAAGAGATCACTGATATGATGATCGAAGCGCAAAAAGAAGGATATGCAAATGCATTATCTACTTATCATCCTTATTTCTGGGCAGCAAAACTACATTTCTTTATTGATGATGTACCGTTTTATAATTTCCCTTATACCTTTGGTTACCTGTTCAGTTTAGGTATTTACGCCTATGCTAACGAGCAAGGTTCAAGTTTTGAACAAGAGTATATCGACTTACTACGCGATACTGCTTCGATGACAACGGAAGAATTGGCTCAAAAACACTTAGGTGTAGACTTAACGAAACCAGATTTTTGGCAAGCAGGTATCAACATGGTCTTAGAAGATATCCAAAACTTCATGGAATTGACGGAAGAATTTATTTGATCATGCTTTCTAAGCAAGAAAATTTTAAAGGATCGAACAGACAGTTACCAAAAACTGTTTGTTCGATCCTTTTTAGTTTCGTAAAAAAAGAACTAACTCACTTTAGAGTTAGTTCTTCATAAATTACATACTTACAGCAAAGTCAGGTGCATACCATTGAACTGAGCCAATTTTAACACTTTCGCCCGGTTGTGGTGCGTGGATGTATTGTCCGCCACCTAAAGAAATTGCTACGTGGTAAGTGCCACCAGCTGCTCCCCAGAATAATAAGTCTCCAGCTTTTGCTTGAGAAACTGAGATTCTAGCTCCTGCTGATTCTTGAGGTACAGTCCAACCACCGATGTCACGACCAGTTACTTGTAGGTACACATAGCGTGTAAATCCAGAACAATCAAATCCACTTGGATCTTTTCCACCCCATACATAAGGAGTCCCAATGTATTTCATCGCTTCAGCTACAATCGCTGCTCCATTAGTAGATGGAGCCGTTGGCGCTGGAATTGAGGGTGCCGGTGTTGATGGCTCCGGCGTTGATGGAGCTGGTGTTGATGGAGCTGGCGTTGATGGCTCCGGCGTTGATGGAGCTGGTGTTGATGGCTCCGGCGTTGATGGTGTTGTTGTTTCTGGAACAGATGGTGTAGTAGTAGATTCTTCTGTTGAAGATTCTGGTACACTGCTTTCAGTTGTTGAATCTTCTGTTGATGTAGATGATTCAGGAACTGAAGATTGTTCTGTTGAAGATTCAGCACTTGATGATGATTCTGAAGTAGCTGATTCAGAAACTTCTGTTGATTCTTGTACTGATGAAGAAGAAGCTTGTTCTTGCTCTTGTGCTGCTGCAGCGGCAACTGCTGCTTGTTCACGTGCTTCTCTTTCAGCTTGTTCTTGTGCTGCTTGTTGACGCGCTTGCTCTGCTAAACGAGCTTGTTCACGAATACGTGCTTGCTCTGCTTCAGCTTCTGCTTTTTGGCGGTTCAAGTCTTCTTTTTTATCTTCTGCTGTTGCTTGTTCAGCCGCTAAAGTAGTTTTTAGGACATTTAAATCAGCTTGTTTTGATAGTAAGTCGCCTTTTTGTGATTCTAAAGCCGCTTGGTTTTCTGCTAACTCTTGTAGCTTCGCTTCATTTTCAGCTTTTTTATCTTCAACTGCCTGTTTGTCTTCTTTTTGTTGTTTCACTAAGTCTTGGTTCGCACGTACAATTGATGACATTGCTTGAACGCGTCCGATAGCATCTGAGAATGACTCAGCATTCAATACTGCATCGATGTAGTTAGAGCTTGTACCTTTAACTTGTGTTTCACGTGCTTGCTCTTGGATCGTTGCTTCACGTTTTTCGATACGTTCTTGTAGATCAGCAATTTCTTGTGTCAATTGAGAAGACTCTTGACGTAATGTTGCTTGATTAGCTAATAAAGTTTCAGCTTTTGTATTGATGTCAGCGACTTGACCTTCTAATGCCTCGATTTGAGATTGGGCACTTGCTTGTTGGTTTTGTAATTCCGCAATTTTTTGATCTTGTTGTTGTATTTGAGAATCAAAATCTTCCGCCGCGGCTGCGATCGGTGATGCTACGGCAGTCAAGGCCATTGAACTTACCATTACTGCTGATATTAAACTCTTTTTCACTCTTCATTCCTCCGACTGGCTTAATTTAATAAATATCTAAAAATATTTAAGTCTTTCTTAACGATAACAAAATTGTACCATAGCTGTATGTCAATGAGATAATAGTTATGTTACAAAAACATTTCAAAACAACTGATTATAATGACAGAAATGTAAGATGACATGGTTATTTTCATAATACATTTTTCAATAATTAAATAATGTCCGTTTTAAATTAAATAAAAAAAGGCTGAGACATTGGGCCTCTCGCACCACCTAAAACAGATTAAATGGCGGGCACAGAAGTAACTTCTTCGGCAATAAGGCGCCATCCACAAAAATTTGAAAAACAATTTCCGTGGATGGCGCCTTATTTCTCGAGACTAAACACCTCTGTCCCGACCTTCTTTGAATAGCTTCTTTAATGGGAATACAAGTAGAGCGAACAATACCATATTCAATAATAATGTTGGGCCTAAATATTTAGTGATAAAGTACGTACTATCTACACTCGCAAGTTTGAATACCATTTGTACGATCAATGTAAACAACTCATAGCCTGTGATGAAAATGATGAGGCTAAAAAACTCAGTAAAAATATTTACATGGATGACCGATTTCATCCCATACATGATAAATACTAATAAAGGTAAAGCAACTGCGTAAATACCAATCACACCAATATAGTAAGAATCAAAGATAATACCTAAAACTAATGTCGTGATCAGTAAGTAGCGTTTGGAAAAACTCAAACTGCAAAATAGTAAAACCAATATCAAAAGATGCGCACTTGCCATGTAGTCACCGCTCGACCACCTGATCATCATTCGGGTAAAGTGCCCATCGATCAACATGAGTAGGAACAGGAGGATCGGCAAATAAATGGTCATTTTCTCTTTTTTCAGCATGGACTATTCCTCCACAAGACGTTTGATGATCGTTACTACTGGGAGATCATACATATCCGCATAAGGTTTGACATAGACTTCGCGATCTAGCCCATAACTATCTGGTTTTGTTCTGATGACTGTACCGATTTGTAGATCTGCTGGCGAGTTGCCTCCAAGACCTGATGTTTGTACTACGTCGCCCTCTTTGATTTCACTGTCACCTGTTAGCTGTGTCACAACTAGCGCTTGTAACTTCTCGTCATAATTCTTGAGTAAACCGAAAGATTCTCCGTTTCCAGAAGATACGCGGACAGGAAAATGGTTGGAACTTACATTTGATGAAGTCAGCAATTCTACTTTAGAAGAAGTGGCATTGACTTCAATGACACGTCCGACTAAACCTTTTTGCGCCATGACTGCCATATTGACTTCGATTCCATCATTTGATCCTTTATCGACGACTAATAGATCTTGCCATGAGTCAGGTGAACGAGTGATCACATTTGCTGTGACTCTTTCATAACTCGTCAACGTTTGGCTTAAATCGAGTTCGCTTTTTAGTGCATCGATTTCTTTTTGCATGTTCTTGTTTTTTTGAGCTATCTCATCATAGCTGTCGATTTTTTCTTTTAACCGTTCATTTTCTGAATAGGTGGTGAAAAGATGATGTACTGAATCCACGCCATTTTGGACCCATTTGACCGGAGCAGAAATCGTCCGATCGACAAAAGAGACACTGTCGTTCACAATAGATTGGAAGAAATTGGGCTTTCCTTCATTCGCTCGCTGGGCAGCTGTCACACTTAGGACCGTTACTACAATAATAACGATGACTAAGGTAATAATGATATTTTTATTAGGATTGAACTTCTTCACAAAGACACCTCGAATTAAATTAGACTCTTACCTGTAATTTTATCATTAAATAAGGGGAAACAAAAGGCTCGACCCTTCTTTTAAGCTTTTTTTAGCAAATAATTTAAACTGTCATTTTTCCGCTTCATTTCTTTTGCTACTTTGTCCTGAACCGATCCATCAATCTTTACTTTGGATGACTGAAATGATTCCTTCAGAGAAGCTGAAGGATGCTTTGTCAGTGACAAATTCATTGCTTGCATAAGAAGTTGGACGAGATACTTCCTCGTTTGATAGTTGATATTTGCTGTCAGATAGTGTCAATTGACTAACAGGTGTCAAACAACAGTAAGCCAAATACTTCATTTCAGGAATTTTTTTTATCTCGTAAGCTCCTGGTAGATAGTAAGTGATTACGTTTTGTTTGTCTTGTATTTGGATCTGTCGTATAAAGGGTTGAAACCGTGGTTCTAATGCTAACCATAGATTAGCTAATAAATGATCTAATCTTCCACCAGTTGCACCGATCAGTGTCACGCTTGCTTCTGGAAAGTGTTCGAATGTCTTTGCTAAACCTAGCTGAGTGTCCGTATCGTCTTTCTCTGCTGGCGCTTGGTGTACTTCGACAGCTTTATCGGATACTCGTTGATATTCCGAGGAAGACAATGAATCAAAATCACCGATTGCTAGATCTAATGAATAGCCTTTTTCAAGTAAATAGAGTGCCCCACGGTCAATGCCCACGTATTGATCAAATGATTGCTGTGACAAGTCTGGCCAATTTTCTGGTGATCCGCCTGCAACAAGTAATACTTCCATTAGCCTAATGCCTTTTTCAATTGATCGATTTGAGCTGCTGGATCTTCTGCACTATAGACATAGGAGCCTGCAACAAATACGTCTGCACCTGCTTCACGACAAATTTTTGCAGTTTCTGGAACGATTCCACCATCCACTTCGATTTGATAGGTCCAATCGTTCACCTTGCGTAATTCCGCTAACTCTGCGATTTTATCCACTGTTTCTGTAATAAAGCTTTGTCCGCCAAATCCTGGATTGACTGTCATCACTAACACTTGATCAACTAAAGGCAAAACATGCTTGATCATTTCGATCGGTGTACCAGGATTGATAACGACCCCTGCTTTGACATCTAAATCTTTGATCATCTGGATCGCACGATGGATATGTGGTGTCGATTCCACATGGACCGTAATGATATCTGAACCTGCTTTTGCAAAATCAGCAATATAATTTTCAGGATTGATGATCATCAAATGAACGTCTAAAGGTAGTTTTGTGACCGGACGGATTGCTTGCACTACATTCGATCCGAATGTAATGTTAGGAACGAATTGGCCGTCCATTACGTCCACATGGATATAGTCTGCTCCACCTTTTTCTACTCGTTCAATGTCTGCTTGGAGATTGGCGAAATCTGCGCTTAAAATCGATGGTGCTATTTTCATAAAAATACCCTCCTACTTTCTTCTAGTTTCTTTTTTGTTGTACATCGGTTTACGGTTTTCAACTTCTTGCAAAAATTGCAAGTAATTGTCATAGCGAGTCTGTGCAATTTCTTTTGCCGCTACTCTTCGTTTGACTTCACAATCTGGCTCTTTTACGTGCATACACTCTCTAAAGCGACAGTCTACAGAAGCATCGACAAATTCAGGGAATTGTTTGGATAACTCGACAGGTTCGATGACTAAGAAATCAATAGAACTGAAACCTGGTGTATCGGCAACCAATCCATCATAGAGTGGTAATAACTCGACATGTCTTGTCGTGTGACGTCCACGTCCCAAAGAATCAGATATTTCACCTGTTTCTAACTCAAGCTCTGGTGAGATTTGGTTGAGCAACGTCGATTTACCTGCACCTGACTGTCCCATGAAAACAGTCAGTCTTTCTGGAAAATAGCGAACTAATTCATCCGTGTCACCCTGTGTGCGAGGGACGATCACTGGATAGCCGATTTTTTCGTAAGTCTCTTTAATTTCTTTTATTTGTGTAGAATCGACAGCTAAATCCGTTTTCGTCAAATAGATCACTGGCTCGATCGATTCATATTCCAACATGACTAAAAAACGGTCGAGTAGATTATAAGAGAATGTTGGTTCGATCAAACTCGTCACAACAACTCCTAAATCAACATTTGCTACTGGTGGTCGTACTAATTGATTTTTACGTGGTAAAACTTCTAGTAGATAGCCATCGGTCTTGTTTTCACTTTCAAATATGACTTGATCGCCAACAAGGGGCGTGATCTTTCGATTACGAAAATTCCCTCGACCTCGTGTCTGATAGGTCTCTCCATCTTTATATACGTAATAAAATCCACTTATTGCTTTTCTGATTTGCCCTTTAATGAAACCCACCTCCATTTTTAGTATATTTTACCATAGGACAGCAGAAGTTAGGAGAAATCACCAAAAAATAGACCTAAGAATTTCCTCAAATGCCGCCGACATTTTGAATTCTCAGATCTATTTTTTTCATTATCGTTTTAGTTCTTTTAATTCTGTCTACTAGTCACTATCCGTCGAGGACGGTGTGGTGGTACTACTACTAGTTGTTTCGGAACTTGAACTACTGCTTGAACTGCTAGAAGAACTGCTGGAAGAATCTTTTTCAGAACTTGATGATGCTTTCGCTGGGTCTGGTCCTTTTGAGTAAATCACATTGACGATCGTTCCTGATGTGATTGATGCACCTACTCCTGGATCTGTACGGATCACTTTGTCTTTTTCTACTGTATCTGAAAACTCATACGTTTCATGACCAATGTAGTCGGCACCGATACCAGATAAGTAACTTTGCGCATCACTTTTCGTATAACCAGAAATGTCATTCAGTGTCTTCGCATCTGGTCCTTGACTCACCACGAAACTAATAAATGTCGCATCCGTCAATGGTTCCCCAAAACTTGGTGACTGACTGATGATTGCACCGGCTGGGACCGTATCACTATAATCATTCGTTGCACTGATATTCGTATAGCCATTCGTTCTCAAAATACTAAGAACTGTTTCATAGTTTTGTCCGGTGTAATCGCTCATCGTCGGCTGACTTCCTTTACTAACAGTAAAAGTAATCGTATCTGATGTGGGATCGACTTCTGTTCCTTCATCTTCTGATTGCGAGATGATATTTCCACTAGTGACCTCATCACTAAATTCTTCTTCTTTTTTGATTCTACTTGAAGAGAAACCTAAATCCAGTAGCTGCTTGCGCGCTTCATCGTAAGACATACCCGTAAAATCATCGAGTTGGATTTTCTTCTTACCTGTACTGATATAAAGCGTGACTTCACGATTTTGTTTCACTGTTGTTCCTGAGGCTGGATCTGTTTTGACCACATTTCCTTTCTCAATCGTATCGTCAGCAATTTCTTCAGTGTTCGTTGCTACCTTTAATTTTGCTTGTGTCAAAGCTTCTCTTGCTGAAGCTTCGGATTGACCCGAAACATCGGGAACCGTTACTTCTCCTCGTCCACCTGAAGCAAATAAAATCGCTGTCCCAATTCCTAACAAAGCAAGCAAGACCAGCAAAATGATCCACCATTTTTTTCTTTTTTTAGTCTTTACATCTGGCATTGTTTCTTCGGGATCTGGTAATTCTTCCGCTGGTTTCTCTTCGGGAAGAGGCATTGACTTAAAGGAATCTGGCATCGGTGTTTCTGCCGTCAGTGGTGTCAATACTCTTGTTTCGTTGTCCATCGCCTGGGGTTGCCATTTTTCTTCGTTTGCTCGTTCTAACGACAACACCGTTGCTAGGTCATCTGCCATTTCTTCTGCCGTTTTATACCGGTCGACAGGTTCTTTGGCTGTTGCTTTCAAGACAACATTCTCCAATGACTGAGGTGCCCCTGGATCTAACTCTTTGATTGAAGGCAAATCATCCTGAAAATGTTTCAGTGCAATGGTGACAGCTGATTCCCCATCAAAAGGAACGCTTCCTGTCAGCATTTCATATAAAATGATCCCTAACGCATAGATATCTGATTGTTTTGTCGCCATACTACCTCTTGCTTGTTCTGGTGAAAGGTAGTGAACCGAACCAAGCATCGTATTCGTTTGGGTGATCGATGTTTCCGATAAAGCAATCGCAATACCAAAATCGGTGATTTTCACAACACCTTCATTATCGATCAAGACATTTTGTGGTTTTAGATCTCGGTGGATGATTTGATGGCTATGTGCTAAAGAAATCGCAGACAAGATTTGTTGCATGATGTTTACTGCTGTTTCATAAGGAATCGGATAGTGCGTTTGGATATAACGTTTTAAATCCATTCCCTTTACATATTCCATAACTAAGTACTGCATGTTATCTTCTTCACCGACATCATAAACACTGACGATATTTGGATGAACTAATTCGGTTGCCGCTAATGCTTCTCGTTGAAAACGACGGATCGCCGTTTGGTCATTTTGGAAATCAAAGCGTAGGACTTTGATTGCAACATCTCGATCTAAAATCAAGTCATGGGCTAAAAAGACATTTGCCATACCGCCACTACCGATGTTACCGGTAATTTGGTAACGACCATTTAATTTTCTTCCTGGCTCAATCATGCAACATCCTCCTTGTATTCAATAAGAAGAACGCTGATATTATCTGCTCCGCCAGCTTCATTTGCTTGATCCACTAATTGCGTTACTTTTTCTGATAATGATCCTTCTTGATTGATGATCGTACCGATCGTTTCTTCTGACAGCATATTCGTCAAACCATCCGAACATAGAAGCAAACGATCTTGGAGTTGCCAAAGATACGTTGCAACATCGACTTCTAATGATCCTGGCATGCCGACAGATCGAGTCAAGATATTCTTACGTGGATGATTGACGGCCATTTCTTCGCTGATTTCACCAGATTTGACTAATTCATTTACTAAAGAATGGTCTTCCGTCAAGCGAATGATCCGATTATCGCGAAGCAAATACGCACGACTATCGCCAACATTGGCAATCGTGAAACGTTCCTCTGATAGGGCAGCTGCTACGATCGTTGTTCCCATTCCGTTATATTCAAGCTGTTCTTGTCCTAATTGATGAATCGCGCGGTTTTCTTCTTGGATCGCTTGGATAAACCACTGCGCGATTTTTTCGTCATCAAGTAACGCTTGCTCTTCCCAGGCTTTCCCTAAATTTGTGACGGCCATTTGACTAGCAATATCGCCTGCGCGGTGCCCACCCATGCCATCTGCTAAAACCGCCAGCGTGAGACCGACTTGGTTTTCAAATACACTGACATAATCTTGATTCGTATTACGTCTTCTTCCTACATCTGATTGATATTCAATCTGCATACTTTCACCTCATTACTTTTTGCGCAAACAACAAATGAAAAAGCCATCTGTATAAGATTGATGTGGATACAACGTCAACATCTTATCCTTGATTGATGATTGTAGCACAGGATCAACTAAAACATCAATCTTCTCAAAATCAGGATGTCGTTGTAAAAACGCTGAAACAACTTCTTGATTCTCTTCTTTCAAAATCGTACAAGTACTGTAGGTCAATATTCCTGAAGGTTTAAGAGCCGTAGCCACACTTTCCAAAATAGCTAGTTGGATAGCCGGTAAATTGGCTAATTCTTTTTCATTATTTTTATAACGAATATCTGGTTTTCGGCGTAACAAGCCAAAACCGGAACATGGAGCATCTACTAAAATACGGTCAAATTGTTCTGCTTCAAACTGTTCTTTGACTTCACGTGCATCCATTTTTTGTGCGAACACTGCGTTGGCAACTCCTAAACGGCGAGCGTTCTCTTCCACTAGTTTTACTTTGTGGTCATGGACATCTAGAGCCACGACTTCTCCTCCACAAGTTGGATCAAGGAACGTGGCGATATGGGTCGTTTTGCCACCAGGGGCAGCGCAGGCATCTAGTACATGATGTTCTGGCTCAATCTGCATCGCTGGTGCAACAAGCATCGAGCTTTCATCTTGGATCGTCATCAAGCCATCGTGAAAAAGTGTCGTAGAGGCGAGTCTGCCCTTTTCAGCAATCACACCATATGGGCTTATTGGACTTGCTTTTACATCTAGTCCTTCTTCTTTCAATTGATCCAGTGCTTGTTCACGCGAAAGTTTACGGGTATCAATACGGCCACTCACATGACTTGGTTGATACAATGAAAGACCTAACCTTTCTGTTTCCTCGTAGCCGATTTGGTCAATTAAGCGCTGTGTCAGCCAATTCGGCAGACTTAATTTAACGGCTAAACGTTCGACTTCATCTGTGATAGTTTCCAGATCAGGTTTTCCTTGACGTAAATAATTTCTTAATACACCATTCACAAATTTCCCTGTGCCGGGGTTACCTTTGATTTTTGCAATTTCTACTGCTTCATTCAAAATTGCATGATCAGGTACTTTATCTAAAAATTCGAGTTGATAGACAGACAAATACAGCAAAGTTTTGACCCAGTCATCCACTTTTTTTGCATTTGCAATCAATGGCGCAACATAAAATGCAATCAAACGATGGCGACTGATCGTTCCATACACTAGTTCTGTAAACAGACCGATATCTTTTTGGTTAAGGTCGCCTTGGTTGATCATCTCATTCAACAATAGATTGGAGTATGCTCCACCTTTGTTGACACGCTCTAATGTCATCAACGCCATAAAGCGAACCGAACGTTTCATTTTTTTTGGTATTTTCGCCATTATTTCACCTGCTGTCCTACAGCGACTTGTTGTCCACTGCCATTTAGGAATTCTTGTATTAGTTGTTTTGCTTTACCGGCAGGTTGTAGTTCTTTGATCGATAATACCGTCTGTTCCCCACAAGCTACCCATAATTGTTTTTTATCTTTATGGATGATAGTTCCTGGTGTTTCAGATGTCGTTTCATCTGCCAACACATCTACTGCCCAAAGCTTCCAGCGTGTTCCTTCATAGGTTGTAAAAGCAATGGGCCATGGACGCATGCCACGAACTTGGCAGTCGATTTCTTCTGCTGTTTTTTCCCAATTGATTGCTTCTTGTTCACGTGTGATATTCGGTGAAAACGTTGCTTGGTCCTCATTTTGAGGCGTAGGCGTCAATTCGCCAGAAATGATCTTTGGTAGTGTTTCTAGCAATAACTCTTTGCCTAATAGACTAAGTTTTTCAAACATCGTACCGACATCATCTTGTTTAGTGATTGGTAGGCTTGCTTGTGAGAAAATACCGCCCGCATCCATTTTCTTGATCATCTCCATAATCGTTACACCTGTCTCTTTTTCCCCGTTGATAATGGAATAATGGACTGGTGCACCCCCACGATATTTTGGCAACAAAGAGGCATGAACATTGATTGCTCCATGTGTTGGAACTTGCAATAGTTTCTCCGGTAAGAATTGACCAAATGCTGCTGTTACCAGCACATCTGGTTGCAAATCAATGATTGTTTGCATTTCTGGAGAACCCGTGATTTTTTCTGGCTGTAGCACAAGAAGATCGTGCTTCAAAGCCGCCACTTTCACAGGTGTTGGGGTAATGATTTTTTTTCTTCCCACTGGTCGATCAGGTTGTGTCACGACAGCGACGATCTCATACCCTTGGTCGATCAGCCCTTCTAGTACAGGAACTGAAAATGCTGGGGTTCCCATAAATACGATTTTAGTCATCTAAATGTTCCTCCATGTATTCTTCGAGTTTTTCTTCGGGGATTTGTTCGATCATTTTATCGATAAATAAAATCCCATCTAAGTGATCGATCTCATGTTGAAAGGCACGTGCAAGATAGCCAAACGCGGTAACTTCGATTTCCTCTCCGTCACGATCATAATATCGAACTGTTACTTCATCTGCACGTTTGACTGTACCGTAGACATGCGGAATACTTAAGCAACCTTCCACATCGATACTTTCTCCTTTTGCCTCGATGATCTCAGGATTGATGAGTTCAAATTTATCCCCTTCATCGACTTCAACAATAGCGATCCGTTGATTTTTGCCGACTTGCGGCGCGGCGATGCCGACGCCGTCATTTGCCACCATTGTTTCATACAAGTTATCTAACAAGACGATAGTCTCATCAGTGATCATATCGATTGGTTGGGCTTTTCGATTCAATTTTTTATTTGGGTGGATCATTATTGGATAACGCATAGTGTTTCCTTTCTTAAATAAAATGTAGCGGCTCGTTGTCGATCGCAACAAATAGATTTTGTCGCTGTTCTTTTTGACTTTGATCCAAAATTTCTTTCAGGACGTTAGGCAGTTCTGGTTCATGTTTATATTTGATGATCAGCTGATAGTAATAGCGATTTTTCACACGTAAAACGGTGCTAGGTACCGGACCTAACAGAAGGCTGTTCGTTCCTAATACTTGTTTTAATTGACTGGCGATCTGAAAGATTTTTTTGGCTGCGACTTGTTCTTCTGGATGACTCGTCGTGATTTTCACAGTGAAGTAATAAGGCGGATAGCCTCCACGATGGCGTACATTCATTTCTTGTTGATAAAAGCGTTCATAATTTTGTTCCTTTGCTAAAGTTACCGCATAGTGATTCGGATTAAATGTTTGGATCACGACTTCCCCAGCTTTTTCGGCTCTTCCTGCCCTTCCGGAGACTTGTGTCAATAATTGGAAGGTATGTTCACTAGAACGAAAATCTGGCAGGTTCAACGAAGTGTCTGCATTTAGAACGCCGACTAAGGTCACATCAGGAAAATCTAACCCTTTTGCGATCATCTGCGTTCCTAGTAGAATATCCGCTTGTTTGTCCCCAAATTTTTGTAAGATTCGTTCATGCGCGCCTTTTTTTCTGGTGGTATCCACATCCATCCGCAAGATTCTTGCTTGAGGATACAGTGCTTTTAACTCTTCTTCCACTTTTTGTGTTCCCGTTCCATAATACCGGATCTTGTTTTCCCCACAATTTGGACAACGATGCGGGATCGCTTCTTCATGTCCACAATAATGGCAACGCATCGAGCGAGAATCCATATGGAGAGTCAATGAGATATCGCAATTTGGGCAAGGCAAGACAAAGCCACAATCTCGGCACATCACAAAGGAAGAATACCCTCGTCGATTCAATAGAAGAACTGTCTGTTCTTTTTTCTCTAATCGATCTTGGATTTTTTCTTGTAATAATTGAGAGAACGTCGATGTCTGATTCTTTTCGAATTCTTCACGCATACCAACGACTTCGATCTCAGGTAATTGCGCACTCATTTTCGCACGCTGACTCAAATGCAACATGCGATAGACCCCTTTTTGTGCACGGGCTCTTGATTCGAGGGAAGGTGTCGCGCTCCCCAAAACGATCGGGCAATGATGGTAATTCCCACGCCATATAGCTAAATCTCTGGCATGGTAACGCGGGGTTTCATCTTGTTTATAGCTCGATTCATGCTCTTCATCAATGATGATCAACCCAATGTTCTCTAGTGGGGCAAAGATCGCTGAACGCGCACCGACGACGACCTGCGCTTCATTGCGCTCGATTTTACGCCATTCATCATATTTCTCACCTTGAGATAAGCCACTATGTAAAACTGCGACGGATTCTCCAAAGCGCCCTTTAAAACGTTCGACCATCTGAGGGGTCAATGCGATTTCAGGAACCAACATGATTGCTGTCTTCTTCTCTGCCAAGACATCAGCAATGGCTTGAAGGTAGACTTCCGTTTTCCCACTACCAGTAATTCCTTCAAGTAAAAAGGTTTCATTCTTTTCCTGATGACAGGCTTCAATGATCTGCTGAACCGCCGATTGTTGTTCTTCATTCAATTGTAAGGCAGTCGTTCGTTCAAATACCCGATCTTTATAAGGGTCACGATAACTTTCGACTTCTTCGATACGCAACCAACCTTTATCTCTACCTTGATTCAATACGGCAGAACTGACTCCTTTTTCTTTGAAATAAGCAATAGGCATTGGTTTTTCCATTTCTGACAAATAAAGAAGTAATTCTTTTTGTTTTTTCGCATTTTGCCTCAAGGTGCCCCAAGCTTCATCGAGTTGTCCTTTTGACAAAAGAGAGTGAACGACACGGATCGTTTTCACTTTGTTTTTTGTATGGACTTCGTAACGGATATCAACTAGCTTGTTTTTACGCCAACGGATCAATTGCGGTAAGATCCCAGTTTCTTCCGCTTCCTTCCAAGAAATCTCTTGTCTACCTGCGAAAAATGCAACGACTTCTGGTTCATCGGTCACTGGGTAAATGAGCTTATCGTATTCTGCTTTCATGACACTTGGTAGCATCGTTTGTAAACAGGTGATTTTAAAAGCATACGTAATGGTTTTCATATAGTCGGCTAACCTCATCAACTCTTGATTGACAACAGGTGCCAGGTCAAGTAATTGAAGGATTGGCTTTAATTCTTTTTTTATAGGTTGTTCGTTGGCTGTCAACGCCATCACAAAGCCTTGGACTTGGCGATTGCCGTTTCCAAATGGTATCGCTACACGCATACCGACTTGGATAGCCGCTTCCATTTCAGAAGGAACCAAGTAGGTGAATGCTTGGTCGGTTTGCATCGTTGGTACATCGACAATCACATCCGCAATAACAGTCATGGACTCCTTCTCCTTTCTTCATCTTGGTTTTAAACACAAAATGGCTCTTGCCTATTTTACTAGAGATTCCTTGTTTTGTCTTACTTTCTGCCAAATCCTAACAAAAAATTAACGCAGGAAAAAAAAGAGCCTAGGAACATTTCCCAAGCTCAAATCTTTTGCTATCCATAAGCTGAATAGTGAATTGATTTTATAGTTTTTGCTCGTCACGGATACGAGACTCTAATTCTTGTTGTGCACGGTCTTTTTGCGCACGACGTTCTTCGTCTTCCATACGTAGACGTTCACGTTTTAATTCAGGATGTGGATCACTGATCACATTTCCTGCTTCGATTTCTTCTAAAGCTTGTCCAACGCTTTTGACAGAATCAAATGAATCCATTGTTGGTTGTGCTTTTGCGTCTAATTCATGTGCACGTTTACTTGCTAAGATCACTAGAGAATATTTTGAGTTCACGCGATCTAATAATGAGTCGATTGAAGGTTTTAACATCATAAGACTACATCTCCTTTAACATTTTGATATATTTTCCGATGACACGATCGACACGGAAATGTTCACTTGCAATAATATCTTTGATTCGGTTGACCGCTAATGGAACTTCATCATTGACAACAGCATAGTCATACAGTGCCATCATCTCGATTTCTTCCTTAGCGACTTTCATTCGTTCTTCGATTACTTCATCTGCATCTGTCCCACGCCCAACGATTCGTGATTTCAATTCTGCTAAATCTGGGGGCGTCAGGAAAATAAATACGCCGTCAGGTACTTTTTCTTTTACTTGTTGTGCACCTTGGACTTCAATTTCAAGAAAAACGTCTTTTCCTTCGTCTAAGGTTTTGTTGACATACGATAGTGGTGTACCATAATAATTCCCGACATATTCTGCATATTCCAACATTTCGCCTTTAGCGATCATTTGTTCAAATTCTTCGCGGCTTCGGAAATAGTAGTCGACTCCTTCAACTTCTCCTTCACGCATCTTGCGTGTCGTCATCGAAATCGAATATTGGAAATCATTATCCTCACTCTCAAAAATTGCTTTTCGCACTGTGCCTTTTCCCACACCGGATGGACCAGACAACACGATTAATAATCCACGCTCTGACATGACGACGTCCTTTCAACTAGTCTTTTTTATACTATTGCTTATTTTGCACTTTTTTCTTGCAACTTTCAAGGCTATTTTTTTATTATAGCTAGAAAACCTAGAAAAAGCTAGTCTACTTCCCACTAAAGAGTCCGAGACAAAAGTAAAAATTACTTTTGTTGGATACCTAAAAAATGAATAAACGGCGGGAACAGGAGTAACCTCTTCGGAAATAAGCCTGCCTAACGGATAGGTCATCAATTAGACAGGCTGGACACTTATTCAATATTTTGGATTTGCTCACGTATTTTTTCTAAAATCGTTTTAGACTGAACGACATGGTTTTTGATTTCGATCGCGCTTGATTTTGAGCCGATCGTATTGATTTCGCGATTCATCTCTTGTAAAAGGAAATCTAGTTCTCTACCGATGGGGTAATCTGCTTCAAGTAACTCTTCCAATTTCTGCGTATGGATGATTAAACGGTCGATTTCTTCATGGATATCGCCACGCTCTAAAAGAATCGCTATTTCGGTCAATAAACGATCTCGCTCAACTTCTGCACCAAGAAAAGCTTCTAATTTTTCTTGGTATCTCGTCTGAAATTCTTGCTCATAAATCTCGACAAAGTTAGCTAATCCAGCAATATTTTGTTTTAATTCTGCGGTTTGTTGAAGTAACACGTTCGCCATGGCTTGGCCTTCTATACTCCGACTTTCTTCGATTGAACGAAGTGCTGTTTGCATCGTTTCTTTCGCTAATTGTGCAAGTAATTCTTGATCCTCTTCCGTTGCTTCAGCAATTGTCACAAACTCTTCGTTTAGTGCAAAACGTTCGATCAGTTTACCGATCGACAATGCGTTCGCTTCGCCATACCTTTCTTTAATACCGGTAGTCATCTGTGTATAGAGCGTATCGATCAGTTGCCAATTGATCGTCACTTTTTTATCTTGTTCACCTAAGTATGTTAAATTAATAAAGACATCGACACGTCCTCGACTTAACTTCGTTTTGATCAATTGTCTCAATTCATTCTCAACAAAGCCTAATACTTTAGGGCTACGTATCTGGATATCTAAAAACCGTTGATTGACGCTTTTGATCTCGATTTCAAGTTGATAGTTCTTTTTTTCGCGGATGGCATTGCCAAAGCCAGTCATGCTCTTCATGCGACAGAGTCCTTTCTTTTACATATTTTTAATTGCTTTTTGTAACTCTTCAAACTCTTCGTTCGTTAATGTTAGTCCCTTACCCATTTTTTCATGGTCCGGTGCCCAATCCCGCAAGTCAAATTTTGGTGGTCTGCCATTCCAACTCACTAAGTTCAATTCTTTGCGCCATCCCTTATTGTTTTCAGATAAAACTGCAATTTCTTCTACGATCTCATATGAGAATTCTTGTGCCATTTTTATTCCTCCTTTAGATGATAAAGATAGAGATACATCAAAGTTTCTACTGTATCTGCATTGAGTTGTCGTTGTAAGCGATCACTCTTTTTTTCTTTCACGTATTGATAGATCGCGTGTTCCTTCATTACGTGTATTTTAGCATTTCGTTCCAGTTTTCGAAACTTCAACCATTCGCTGGCATTTAATTGTCCAACCTTTTTTAAAAATGCTTCATCAATCTTACTTTCTTGGCAAATGAGCGGTAATATTTCTTCGACGGTATACACTTTATTCGGTAAGATCAATTTTTGTTTCGCTAGTAGCTCAAGCATCGCCAATCCGCATGTTTCACTTGTGACCCTGTCTTTATATACATTACGCAAGTCCCGCCAGAATTTTTCTTTGTAAAAAAAGGATACGTCTAAATCAAGTGTTTCGACTAAGAAACGTAAGAAACGTCGCCAATAACGTTCAGCTGGCTTTGCTGTTTCAAACGTATACCAGTTTCCTTGATAGATCCCTAAACATTTTTTAGCCTCTAAATAACCTAATTGGATATTCAATTGGTTTCTTTGTCGCTCAAAAACTAAGAAACCACCTAAAGACCAGTTTGAACAACATTTCCAGGTCACCAAAGCATCAGGTTCCTTGTATTTTTTTGTCATCCCAGGTCCTTGGACATCGACAATCAAGACTTCGGTTGCACCTTGTTGGATAGCAACATCTACTGGCACGTTATTTCGATAGCCCCCATCAACATATTTTGATCCGTCAATCTGACGATAAGCCATGGCAGGATAAAAAGAAGCAGAGGCGAGGACCCAATCGGCGATTTCTGTTGGTGCTAATGCTTGGATCCTTGTAACTGTTTCTTGAAATTCTGGGATTTTAGTTGCGATTGTATAGAGTTGCGGTTTTTCTGTACATTTGATTTTTTCCGCATCTAGGTACTGCTCTAGTAATGCTTCCAACGGTGCAATCGAGGTTCCTCCTTCGACTACTGCACGACGTGTCATCAAGCTGGCTTCTTGGATATAACGTTGCCTCAAATCTTCTGATAAGGCAACCTCTGGTAAAGCCAATACTTGATTGGTTGACAGTTCCTGCCACAAGTCAATGGCTTGTGTTAGTTGATCCTGAACGACCAAAGCCCCATTTAGCGCACCTACAGAAGTACCAGTAACGAGTGAAATCTCTAGATTTTCTTCTTTCAATGCTTTCCAAACACCTATTTGATAAGCACCATGAGCCCCTCCTCCGCCTAAGACAAGACCGGTATGATAGGATATTTCCTTCTCAAACGATTGCGTTCCCAAATAACCACTTTGGTGGAAAAGGTCGATCATGTTCGGTGAGATTGAATGATCAAAGCGGACGAGTCCGTATTTTTTGAAAAAATAACGAACCGTACTTTCTAGCAATAGGAAAATATCGGACCACTGCCAATATTCTTCTTCAATCAACACGTTGGTATAGATCAATTTTTCATTCGTTATTTCTGCAGTAAAGTAAATGTTCAGCCTTTTCGATACGATCTTCCATGCCTGTTGTTTTTTTGCCTGTTGCCAAAAATGTTGCCGGCTTTCTTGATGTGTAGTAAAAAAACTAAAAAGTTGTTTTGCTTGCTGCACTCGATTCTGCTGATAACGTTCCGACCAATAGACTTTTTGAACTTTCATAGACACCTCGGATTCTCTTTTTCTTTTATTATATCAGTAATCAGAAAAAAAGGGTGGGGGTGAATAGTCATCTGATAACAGTGTTATATATATATAAATTTTTACTCTATGTTCATCGTTTATTCATAAAAAAAAGTTGCTTTGTAATCGAATTTTAAAATAAAAGAAACAAGCTTTTTTTCAGTAAATGTTGTAAAATGAAAGGGATGAGATACAGGGGAGGAGGAGCATGATGAGTGATTCAGTATATGTACATATCGATACAACTAGTAACGCCGTTTTGACCAAAGGGCTGACTATCAATGATTTTTCAAATAGCATCGTGCATTTTCCTCAAAATCTACTTTTGTTGGACCCTTCCGCATCTGCTGGAGAATATGAATCACACACAGGCTTGAAGGTCATTCGTGGAACTGAGAATATCCAAAGATTTTTCCAAACCGTTCGCAGCCGTAACAACAGTACGGATCTTAAATGGATCGATTTTACGGATTTGACGATGTTAAAAGAATTAAGCCCTTTAGAAATCTCAGAGTTGCTTTATTTTGGTCATATGAAAACACATCTCCATTCACCTTTTTTCTATAAATTACAAAATAACTTTGTTTATTTTGATTTGAGCGATCATCTAGGTAGAACCTATTATCGTTATTTAGATGAATTTTATCGGATTTTTGCCAACAAGTTAAGCACGATCTTGGCGGGAAAAATCAACGAAAAAAAATCATTCTTTCGAAAAGAGATCCCTGTTGAAAAAATCAGTGTGGAGATACTGAAAAAGATGCGTAATTTGATGCAAGAAGGAATCATTTTTTCGTTTGATCAAGCAGGTTTGGTCGATGACAAGTATGAGATCCCGATTTATGTCATTGAAGATTACGTTTGGAAATTAAAAGGAACACGTTACTTGGAAGAAAAACCGGTAGCTGTTCTCGTCTATCATGCCACTCAACAACGTTGGCAACTAGACGGCAACGTTTCTGATTTTGTCTACAACACATTTGTATAATGACAGTCAACTCCACTAAAAAAGCGTAAAGGTCAGCTGCCTTTACGCTTTTTTTTAATTTTTACTTTTACGTACCTGCAACCCTTCGGCTACAAATAAAGAAGGAACGGTCTGTTCAATACCTAATAGGACAATAGTTGTTACAATCCCCGTAGCTAACCCACTAGCGCCATTCATGACTAAAGAGAACAACCATGGATTCATTCCCCATAGTGCGAAACTCCCCCAAAAAGCAACCCCAGCGACAAAATGCCAGAAATATCTGGCAGTCACACCAACGAATGTCGCTAAAATAATCGTTGAGGCCATTTTCTTACGATTGCCTTGCAGATAACTCTGTTGCATTCTTTGCGAAAAAATTCCTGCAACGCCAGCAAACGTAAACGCGATCGGATACTCGATCAACACTTGGATGACACTCAAGTAATAGACAGTCCCCATGGGAAAATGAAGGATTCCCCATAGAAAAGCCGATCCCATACCAGCTTTCCAACCCCTTCTCAAGGCAAATAAAGTTAAAGGGATTTGCCCGAGTGAGATTTCAAAACTACTACCTATTTGTAGAGGAATCATCGACAACACTAAAGATAATGCTGCGACGATCGTTCCCTCGCTCCAGACACGATGATTCTTATTCATAAAAAAGCTTCCTCCTTTATAATTGGACATCACAAAGGAGGAAGCAAGTTTGTTTTTTTACAAACAGCTTCGTGCTTTCACACTAGCTATTCATTCACAATTCCTACGCTCGCATAACCGAAACAGGTACGAAGGGTTTAGAATATATTCAGTCTCAGCCCAAAATGGACTCCCCTTTGTGATTGTAATTATTTAGTTTTTATTTTCCTTTATCTTTTTGTTTCAAATAAAGGACTAACTGGTTTGTTTTCATGGATACGTTTGATTGCGTCACCCATCAAGCCACCAACGCTTACTTCGTCAATCTTATCAATTTTGCGATCTTCTGGCAAATAGATTGAATCCGTTACAACTAAGCGCTCGATTGCAGAGTCTTCGATTCTTTGTAAAGCAGGTCCTGACAACACAGGATGTGTACATGAAGCATAAACGCTCACTGCTCCAGCTTCTTTCAAGGCATTAGCAGCCAATGTGATCGTTCCAGCTGTATCGATCATGTCATCGATCAAGACACACGTTTTGCCTTCTACTTGACCAATGATATTCATCACTTCTGCCACGTTTGCTTTTGGACGGCGTTTATCGATGATTGCAATTGGTGCTTTTAAAAATTCAGCCAATTTACGTGCACGAGTAACACCACCATGGTCAGGTGAAACAACGACAACATCATCGCCTTGAATCCCTTTTTCTAAGAAGTAATTCGCAATCAGTGGTGCGCCCATCAAATGGTCGACCGGAATATCAAAGAAACCTTGGATTTGGACTGCGTGCAAGTCAAGTGTCAACATTCTTGTTGCTCCAGCTTTTTGGATCATATTTGCCACTAATTTTGCAGTGATTGGTTCACGCGCGCGCGCTTTACGGTCTTGACGTGCGTAGCCGTAATACGGCATTACAACGTTGATCGTTTTGGCACTTGCACGCTTCAATGCATCGATCATGATCAACAGTTCCATCAGGTTATCATTTACCGGACTACTTGTTGATTGAATAACGTATACGTGTGAACCACGGATACTTTCTTCGATATTGACTTGGATCTCACCATCACTAAATTGAGTGACCGATGATTTTCCTAATTCAACCCCAACAGCTGCAGCAATTTTTTCTGCCAATGGACGATTTGAGTTTAATGCAAATATTTTTAATCTTGGATCAAAGTAATGTTTGGACATGAGGACCTCCGCTTTCTTTTTCACAACTCTACTACCTAATAAATACTAGTCATATTTGCCGAATAAATCAAGTGATTTTGCAAAAAGTATCAATTTGAATATGGGAGTTTCTTCGCGTGTCCTTCTTTATTGACTTGTCTAGCGCGTGCGATTGCCATCGCATGTTCAGGAACATCGTTAGTGATCGTCGAACCAGCAGCGATACATGTATTCTCTGCCACGTCTACTGGCGCCACAAGATTCGCATTTGACCCAATAAAACTATGGTCACCGACTGTTGTATGATGTTTTGCTTTTCCGTCATAATTGACAAAGACGACACCACACCCCACATTGATTTCTTCACCTAGTGTTGCATCCCCGACATACGTCAAGTGACCAACTTTTGTGTTTTTGCCTATTTTTGCATTTTTCACTTCTACAAAGTTGCCGATATGGACGCCTTCTGCAATTTCTGCTTTTGGACGTAAATGGGCATACGGTCCTACATCTGCTTTACTTTTGACCACACTGTGTTCGATCACTGAGTTTTCGATGACTACTTGGTCACCGATCTTGCTATCAACAATACGTGAATGTGCACCAATAAAACAATCTTCACCAATTTTTGTTTCTCCTTGGATCTGAACGCCCGCTTCGATCACTGTATCTGAACCAATCACAACATCTGCATCAATATACGTAGTTGCAGGATCAACCAAGCTAACGCCATTGACCATATGTTTTTTGTTGATTCTTTGGCGCATCAACTCGTTAGCTTTTGCTAGTGCCATACGATCATTGACACCCATACACTCATCGAAATCTTCCGTCTGATACGCAGCAACTGGATTTCCAGCATCTTTTAGGATCTCAACGATGTCTGTTAAATAATACTCGCCTTGTGCATTGTCTGTTCCTACTTTATTCAACGCTTCAAATAACGCTTTGTTATCGAAACAGTAAGTTCCTGTATTGATTTCTTGAACTAACGCTTCTTCTGGCGAAGCGTCTTTTTGCTCAACGATTTTTTCAACGATTCCTACATGGTCACGAATGATTCTGCCATAACCTGTCGGATCTTCTGCTTGTGCAGTCAAAATCGTAGCACTTGCATTTTTCCCTTGATGGTATTCAAACAAGTTGTTCAACGTCTCAGTTGTCAATAAAGGGGTGTCACCACTGATGACTAACGTCGTGCCTTCCTTACCTGCTAAAAATGAGGCTGCTTGTAGTACCGCATGACCCGTCCCAAGTTGTTCCGCTTGTAACGCATACTCGCTACGTTCGCCTAGCTGAGCTTTGACTTTCTCTGCACCGTGACCAACGATCGTCACGATTTGATCAGGGTTTGTCTCACTTACACGGTTGATGATGTGTTCGACCATCGGTTTCCCAGAAACAGGGTGTAGGACCTTGTATAGTTTTGATTTCATGCGAGTACCTTTACCCGCGGCTAATATGATTGCATAACGTGCATCCAAATGTGTCACTCCTAAATTACGATTTATTATTTTTAGTTTAGCCCAGTCGCTCTTTTTTTTCAACTAAACGTTCATTTTAGCAACCAGGACGCAAAAAAAGAAGAGACATCATCCATCGCCTCTTCTTTTTCCATAGCACCGCTATGTTCGTTGTTTTATTCTTCGAAATAGTTGCCTGGTACTACAGTGATATTTTTCGTTTTTGTATCCACATCTTTGACGTAAAGTAGCGACGTGTAGTCATTGATTGCGCGATGTCCGTTGAATTTTGACTCCGCAAACACAGTGATACCGACAAGCTCAGATTCAAATTCTTCAATCAAGCTCTTCATTCCGTTCACTGTTCCGCCGCCTTTCATAAAGTCATCGACGACAAGCACGCGAGAACCACGTTTCAAACTTCTTTTTGATAGTTCCATTTTTTCGATCCGTTCAGATGAACCTGAAACATAGTTCACACTCACTGTAGAACCTTCTGTAATCTTAGAGTCACGACGAACGATGACAAACGGTGCGTTCAAGTAATAGGAAACGGCTTGAGCGATTGGCACCCCTTTTGTGGCTACAGTCATTACAGCATCGATTTTTTCTCCTAAATATTTTGAGGCAATGATTTTCCCTACTTGACGTAATAGCTCAGGTTCTCCTAATAGATCAGATAAGTAAACATAGCCTCCAGGGAGTAAACGGTCTTGTTCAGACAAGCGCTCAGCTAGCGATTCAACATATTTCTTTGCTTCTTCGTAGGAAATCTCCGGAATGAATAGAACACCCCCGGCTGCACCAGGGATTGTTTCAAGCGTTCCGTAACCTCTTTCTTTAAATGTTTTTTTGATGATTCCCAAATCTTCACTGATCGAAGATTTAGCAGATTCATAACGTTCGGCAAAGCTTGTTAATGAAATCAATTCATGCGGATGATCTAATAAATACTGTGTCATATCGACAAGACGCTCACTGCGACGTACTTTCAAAAATTCCAGCTCCTTTTTCCAACAAATTTTATCGTGTTTCATTATATAAGTTTTTTCGGGAAAATTCGAGCATTTTATCCAAAATTAAGAAAATAGTTCGGTATTTATAAAAAAGCAGGTAACTATTTAAGACATTTGTTTGTCTCAAATAACTACCTGTTTTAAAAATAGTGGTCTATTTTTTCCTTCTAATTCCTAATAAAATACGTTTACTCAAGTTGACTAATAAGAATAAAAAGATAAATACTAATGTGATAGTTGCCCCTGGCGGTGTATCCAAGTAGAACGAACTAGTTAACCCAGAAAGCATACCAATAAAACCAACGATGATACTGATCAATATAACAATATTGAAGCTTTTCCCTAAACGCATCCCGATTGCTGCTGGTAAAACCATAATAGCAGAAATCAGCAACGCGCCTGCTATCGGGATCATGACAGCGATTGCTACCCCAGTAATGATATTGAACATCATTGACATCCAACGAACTGGCAGCCCATCGACATGAGCGGTGTCTTCATCAAAGGTTAACACGTACATCGGACGTTTGAATAAGAAAAACAAAAGACCGATTACTGCAAACAAAATACCTAGGAATAGAACTTGTGGCCAAGTGATCGTCACAATCGATCCAAATAAATAAGATTGGATGCTCGTGGCAGAATTACCCCCACTCAAATTCATCAAAACTAATGCAAGCGCAAGTCCTCCTGCCATTAAGATCGCAATGGAAATCTCTGAATACGTACGATACATCGAACGTAGGTATTCTAAAATGATTGCAGCGATAACGACTACCACCATTGTGGTCATCGTTGGATTGAGATTGAGGAAAAATCCTAAGGCTACCCCTGCTAAAGAAACATGAGACAGTGTATCTGCCATCAACGATTGCCGACGTATCACTAAGAATACTCCTAACATTGGTGCGATTCCTGCAATAAAGATCGCAGCAAGAAATGCCCGCCTCATGAATTCATATGAAAGCAACGCCATTGAGAATCCTCCTTTCTCACTAAACGGATTTGTCGATCCGCATATTGTTTGATGTCTTCGTGATCATGAGTGATCATCAATACAGCTTTCCCATGGTCGTGTGCGCTATGGCGCAACAAACGATAAAATTCATTTCGTGATTCTTCATCCATTCCAGTAGTTGGTTCATCAAGTACAAATAAATCTGGATCAGTCGCAAAAATACGTGCTAAACTGATTCGTTGCTTTTGACCACCAGACAGCTCACCGATCCGACGATGACGCATATCCCACATACCAACAGATTCTAAGGCACGCTTGACATGCTCATGGTCTTTTTCGCTTAACCGTTTGAACCAACGACCTCTCGGATATCTGCCAGAACGTACTAATTCTAAGACTGTACTAGGAAAACCCGCATTAAAGGAAGAAACTTGTTGGGGAATGTACCCGATACTTAATTTGTCTCCGTCCTGATTTTTTCCTGCAATTTTGATGGTCCCTTTAGAGGGTTTCAATAACCCCAAAGAAGCTTTGATCAATGTAGATTTTGCCGCCCCGTTTTCACCAGTCAAAATCACAAATTCACCGGCATCTACATGATAAGAAACACCTTCTAACACAGGTTCTTCATCATAATAGAAAGTAAGATCAGCTATTTCGATATAACGCACATAGAGGACTCCCTTCCTTTACTTTATGCTTTCTTTTAATGCCTCTAGGTTTTTCTCCATGGTAGAAATGTAGGTTTCACCCGCTTTGATTTGTTCATTCGTCAAACTCTCAAGAGGATTAAGTACTTCAAGTTTTACACCTGTTTCCTTTGATAATGTCTCTGCTACTTTAGATGACGCATTTTCTTCAAAATAGATAACTTCGATTTTATTTTGATCGACAAAATCTTTCAATTCAGCCAATCGACTAGGCGTCGGCTCTTGATCCGGTGAAACTCCTGAGATGGCTACTTGTTTTAGGTCGTAGCGATTTGCTAAATAAGCAAAGGCAGCATGTTGCGTCACAAATGTTCGATTGGTTGCACCTTTTAATGCTTCTGTATAGTTCTGATCCAATGCTTCTAATTTTTTGATATAAGCTGCGGCATTTTGGTCAAATGTATCTTTCTTATCTGGATATTTCTTGCCGAGCTCTGTAGCAATCGTCTGTACTTCTTGGATCGCTAATGTTGGATCTAACCAAACATGAGGGTCATAGGCATGATCATGCTGATGTCCTTCTGATTCTTCGTGCTCTTCTTGTGACTCTAGACGTTCAATTCCCTTAGCGGCTTCGATCATCAACGTTCGATCGGTATCGACCGTATCTTTCAATGAGTCAACAAAAAATTCCATATCTGAGCTGTTATAAACAAAAACATCTGCATCCGCAATGGTTGCACTTTGTTTGGCACTTGGCTCAAAATCATGGGGTTCCGTTCCTGCGGGGATCAATAATTCGACCTTCCCAGTATCACCAACGACTTCTTTCGTAAATTCATACATCGGGTAAAACGTTGCGACAACGTTCAACTCATCTTGTGCCGATTCTTGGGTTGTCTGTCCACACGCTGTAAATAGGAAAGCTCCTATTGCTAAAGATGCGGCTAATAAATATTTCTTCATATATGCTCCTTTCAAAACAAATCGTAATATTACGATTTATCAACGAGGATTAATGTACCAAATTAAAAAAAAACAGTCAATAGTTTAACCTGATTTTCTGATTTAAATGCAAACTTACCATGTAAATCGGAAAACAAATGAATTGCCCGTCATATCAACAACGAACGTAATTGTTTTCTTTCAACTTTGGTCAAAAAGTGGCGGTTCCACACTATTATTTTATGTCCCGAGAACAATGAACGATTGGTTGAGATTGATAACAAAAAAGAAGGTAACGATCCTTCATCTTCTAAAACGAAATCAGCGGGAAAGATGTCTGGAATATTAGTCCTCTCACATCTCCTAAAACTGAATAAACGGCAGAAACAGAAGTAACCTCTTCGAAAATAAGGCGCCATCCACAAAAATTTAAAAAACAATTTTCGTGGATGGCGCCTTATTTCTCGAGGCTAAACACTTCTATTCCGACCTCTTTTACCGCTTATTTTTCGAATCTGACTGCTTCCGTCATGACATCGTGTCTCTTTCATGCGTTTATAGCGTTCTGACAAGATAAACTTCCTCACAAAAACCTTTTAATCCGTTGTAGACGCGTTGTGCTCTGGAATAGTGTTGACAAAGGGCAAAAACAGTTGGTCCACTACCGCTCATCAGTGCCGCGTCTGCACCATATTTGATCATTCGCTCTTTGATTTGATAAATGACCGGATGGCGTTTTCCTGTCACATCTTCAAGACTATTCCCCATTTTCGTCAACATTTTTTGATAATCTTGTTGTCGAAGCGCATCAGCCAACCCAGGAATATCTTGATGTTGGATTTTTTGCGTATCGATTTCTCGAAAAACAGTTCGTGTCGAAACACTCATTTTAGGTTTTACCAAGATAATCCAGCAAGAGGGCATCGCTGGCAACAATTGGACGATTTCTCCCTTTCCGCCTACGTAAGCTGTTTGGCCATAAACACAGTAAGGAACATCTGTCCCCACTTCCAAGCCGATCTCTGCTAGTTCTTCTAAGCTACAGCCTAACTCCCATAACCGATTGATCCCTCGCAACGCGGCAGCACAATCTGTACTTCCACCACCTAGGCCAGCAGCGACAGGAATATTTTTTTTCACAACGATTTTTACGCCTTTTTTGATTTGATATTTCTTTTTCAACAACAAAGCTGCTTGATACACATTGTTACGCTGATCTACCGGTAAAAATGCTTTATTCGTTTCAACAATGATCCGATCTTCCGATAGCTCTTCAAAGAACAAGTGATCAGCTAAATCTACACTTGACATCACCATTTCCAACTCATGATACCCATCTGGTCTTTTATATAACACATCCAACCCTAAGTTTATCTTCGCTGGTGCTTTTTCAATCAATTCCATCCTCTCACCCATTCGAAAAGTCTAAGTCGAAAGTATTCTATCATAGGGGAAAATAAAAGTATAGCTTCCACCAACATGCGTAAACACTTTCCTCACAGCTTTACAATCATTTTTACAATTCTGTCAGAACTTCTTCTGCTAGACTTGTTCCTTTTTCTTTCCCTTTGCCAATCAATAAGAAAAGCTGCCATGTGGCTAAAGTAAAACTACTTCCTTTCATATATGCAAAATAACGGCCTTCCCAATGAGTAACATACCTTTGTTTTTCTTCGTAAGCTAATTGGAATGAGTAAAAGAAATTCCCGTAATTAAAGATGATCCTCATCACTTTTTCTTGTAAGAACGAGAAATCAGTTTCTCCGACATTTGCAAGTGGAGCCAGTCCCAGATTTGCTTCTGCATACCCATTTTTGCGATAGACATCCAATAGATTTGCAAGTAAGTAATCACCTAGACTATTCGGCTGGTTCGGCAGATACCGCAATAAATCATACCCCGCTTGGCGGTCATTGATTGGTTGAGATGTAATAAACCCAACGATTTTCTGCTCTTTCCGAACAATACCAATACCACTCATCAAGAGATAATCTTTCTCAAAATAACCAACAGAGAAATGCTTCTCACGAGAACCATCCAACCATTTTTGAGAAACTTCTTGGATCGGTTCGAGCAACTCTTCAGGTAATTGGTCATACCAAGTAAAATGGTAGCCCTCATTCGTCAAACGTTGTAATTCGATCTGCTTTGTGCGCCAGTGTAGCGCATCTGAAGAAAGATCAGTAATTGCTGCTTCGCCAACTTTTGCAAAGTGAAAACCCGCTTCGTGAAGCATGACGACATAACTTTCGGATACTTTATAAAAAGCTAATTCATAGCCAAAACAATCGGCTTTTTTCAAAAACTCATGCGTAGCTGTACGTATCTTCGTTGGATCACCAATCGGATCACCAAGAACAAAACATTTATTCCCTTTGATTTGGTAACCAAACACTACTTTATCTTGACCATTTTCCTGATAATAAAAATAAGTATATCCAGGTAAGTGCAGATAATGACTAGTTGCCGTTCCACCATAGGCGGTCAAAAGGCGATTTAAACGCATTTGATCCAGAGGTTCACCAAACCCTGTCTCTGAAGCTAAATATTGGTACAATGCAACTAACGCAAGTAATGAGATCCCTAAACCAATCAGTCCTGAAAACCAAACATCCTCAGATGGAAAGAGAATAAAGCGATTCGCAGTTAAATCACCTACCCAAAAACTTCCACGGTGATAGCCTGCGATTGCATAAACAATAAATAAAAAGCCAAACAAACACGCATCAAATATGATTGCTCCCCAAGAATAGACGAACTTTTCACGATAAAACTCTTTTCGGGATAACCACACCGCTAATAAAATCAAAAGGTATACAACAATCAATTCCCATGATAAGGTTCGCATCACAGTGTTGATGATGCCAAAAGCGAGTAAAGCAATCGTAGGAATAAATGCTTTTTTGACTTTCATCGCTAAAGCTCTAGCTAGTCCTAACAATAAGAACCCAACCAGCAGATTCAATGACTGATCTAAAAAATCAAACGAAAAGGGTAAGAGTATTTGAAACAACCGACTGACAGTCGAAAGATTCGTGATCGTTGAAAGTAAGACCATCATGATTCCCGCAAAATAAACGGCACACACTAACACCAAATGAGCAATTTTTTGAAAAAATAGTCGGGGAATATTATCTAAAAACCGATTGATTTTGACACCTGTGTGTGTCAAAAATAAAACGATCCCTGAAAGAAATGGTAGAACATAATAGAACAAACGATAATAAAGTAACCAAACAAGTGCAACATCTTGCCGCACGCCAAGTTGACTCATTCCTAAGATCATCAGCACATCAAATGTTCCTACACCACCTGGCACCATCGTCAACATCCCAATCAATGTGGCAATGATAAACATAGGGTACAAGGACCATACAGAAATATCTACAGCCATCAAGCGCCCAATCAACAAGAAAACCACTAAGGCACCGGTCCATTGTCCAAAGGAAGCCAGCAACAAGCCCAGTAAGCCTTTAGGATAAAATTCTACAAATAGCGTTTTACGTTTCAAATAGGCAAACAAAAAGATAAGCGGTGCCAAAAAGCTACCACCAAATAACCAAATCCAATAACTGCGAAATACACTATCTGTTTGAAGAAAGAAGACATTGATGAATGTCACTAATGACCAAATAGAAAGACCCGTCAATAGAAACAAAGCAACCTTAGAGACTGTTGCCAACACCATTTTCCGATTCGTGTGCTTGCCATAAAAACTGGCGCGCAAGCTTGCTCCGACAATCCCTCCGAATCCTGCCAAGTTATTGATCGTATTCGTGATCCATGCAGATAACAAAAAGTCTTTACGACTCATTTTGGGCTTGCCTTGTTTTTCCAATACTCGAATCGTTACCCAATCATAAAGTAACATCGGCATCACACCAATCAAACCTGCTAATATCATCCATGCTAACGTGACATGACTTTGTTGTTCCATCGTGTGCCAGACATCTTGCCAACTCATCCCATGGGCAATGTTTGCGACTTGATTCGCCACAAAAACAAGGATCGATCCAAAGAAAATCAGCTTCAAAATCAACTGATGTGCTTTCACCCACTGGATCATTATCTGTAATTTATTTTTCACCGGCACCCTTCCTCACCTGTAGACTTTCTAAACATATACACTCATGTTATCTTATTTACATTGATTTTTCCACTTTGGGCATTAGGTTGTGAAAAAGCCGTTAAGCTCCAAGTAGTAAGACAGAACGTGGGAAAATAGCTCCTCATATTTTTTCACGTTTTGACTTACTATTGAAAGAGCTGGCTTTTTAATCGCTTTTATTCCCCCAGAAAAATCCGCCATTCACTAGCTTCACACTCACTGTCCTCCCCTTATTTATACTCTCCTTGACTTCTTCAAAATCAGTTTGTCTCTCGACTTGCAGGTTATGAGAAAAAAAGCTATGCTAAAAACCAAAGGAGAGGATTACATGAAAATCGGATTTATCGGTACAGGAAATATGGCACAAGCAATTATTCATGGTATCTTAGCAAATAATCTAGTGGCTAAAGAAGATATTTTTGTTTCAAGCGGTCATTATGAAAATGCCCAACGCTTTGCTGGTAAAGTTGGGGTCAATGCTTGCCAAACCAATCAAGAGATTGCTGAAAAAGCAGAAATCGTTGTTTTGGCAGTGAAACCAAAAATCATCGAACAGGTGTTAAATGAATTACGCGACCATCGTAAACAACAGTTGTTTATCTCAATTGCTTCAGGAAAATCGCTTGCAACACTAGAACAAGCACTGGATCCAGAAGCTGCTATCATTCGTGTGATGCCCAATGTCAACGTGAGTGTTGGCGCGGGTGTTTCTGCAATCTGCAAAAACCAAGCAGCAACAAATGAACAGTTGACACAAGCGACACAAATCTTTGAAGCGATTGGTAGTGTCTACCCTTTAGCAGAAGATGATTTCAGTACATTTATCGGATTGGCTGGAAGCTCACCTGCTTTTATTTATATGTTGATCGATGCAATGGGACGTGCAGGTGTTTTACATGGACTACCTAAAAAAACAGCAACAGAAATTGCCGCTAAAGCGATTTTAGGTTCCTGCCAAAAGTTCCTAGCAAGCGATGAAAATCCTTGGGAATTAGTTGATCAAGTATCTTCTCCAGGCGGAACGACAGTTGCCGGTGTCGTCGCATTAGAAGAAGCTGGGTTTATCCCTGCAATCATCACAGGGATCACGAAAACAATCGAAAAAGATAAAGAAATGTTGTAAACGAAGAAGCGATGCAAGGATAGACTGAAAAAAATAAAATTTAATATTGTTAAAACAAAACAAGCCGAAGAATCCTAAAACGCCTGTGCCTACTTCTGGATTCTTCGGCTTGTTTATATTGAACAATTGCTATTATTTCTTGTTTCGCTGTGTAAACAAAATTACCCCATATAAAATTAGTATTCCTACAAGTATTAATATAGCGTACAAAAAACGTGTAATCTCAAATTTTTCAACCCCAAATGAGCTTACTATTTTAGGTGGTAAGTAAAAACACAAGAAGAGAAGAACCACATATTGGATTTTTCTTATCCTAGTTTCATTCTTAAACGGTTTAACGGATAAAAATGGAACGCCAAAAACATAGCCTAAACCACTGGTTGATATTAGTATGGATTTATTTCCTTTCAATAAAAACTCAACCAAGCCGATAAAGACTAATACAAGTAAAAATATAACTAGTAATTTAACGATGTATTTCTTCATAAGGTTAGTCACATCGTTCGATGCTGCGTTCCATGATATACCGTCCATGAGTCATTCCATACTTCTCGAACATATAATCCAATCCAACCATTACCACTAGTGTCTAAAGCCGATGCAATGGCTGCTCCACTAGATAGACCATATGCCCCCATATACTCAAGTAAAAATTCTGCTGCAATTGTTGCAATACCAAATACACCAGCTGTAAAAGTAATTAAAGACGCAATCCCTATATTTACTAGCGACCCAAATATATTTTTCCCTACAGCTAAATTCGTATAATTCCATGAGGTATATTTCAGCCTTAGTAGATTATTTGAGAGATCATCTAACCCATTTTTTTCACTATTTTCGACTATCAATGGGTATTTTTCAGTTATTTGTCTATATTCACCATCATTATTTTTTTCTTTTTTCTCGACAATCACTTCACTACCTGTTCTTGTTACAGCCATTGTTTCTAATGTTTGTAAATTAGTAACCTCTGCGGCCAATACATTATTGTTTCTATCTAGCAACTGAATAATATGCTCATTGTTTTCATCGAATTGATTAATCTTAGCAGTATTCTTATAAGTGATAACCGCATCATTAAATAAATCCGTTTGATAAGATTTAGCCTCTGTCGTTGTTTTTTCTTGATACTCCGAGGCAAATACTGACTCATTAACTCCTAAAACCGAAAATACTATAACACTAGCTAACGTACTGATTGTGACAGATAAGGTAATGATTTTAGATTTAATCATTTATACTCCTCCAACAATATTTTGTGAGAAATCTCTCTAAATATTAAACCACATATTTAAAGCCCTGCATTAAATAATTTATGTTTTTTTATTATTGACACAATAAACGCAATAACATACTGATAAAAAAAAACACTAAATCACTTGCTTACACCAGAAAAACAACTATAAAATAGTTATTTTAAAATTAAATAATAACAATAATATATAAAAATCCTTGTAAATTCACTTTTTTCTGTTACCTTAGAACTGAATAAACGCCGAGAACATCCGTAACCTCTTCGAGAATAAGACTGCACATTTTTATGCTTACTGTCTTAGTAATCGAAGAGGTTGTTCTTCATATTTTAGCTGATACTTACAGTAGTAAAATTATACTTTATCTCTATGCTATTTTTTTTGGCTAGTGTCCTTTACTGTTCGTTTTACAGACTAACCTGTTTTCCCTTCACGATAGACTGCTGGTAAGTGATTGTCGCGTTGATCTCTTTACTAACCTTTTTGCCATGTCTTATGATCTTTGCAGAATCTACCGCTCCATCTCTTGTTTGAGCAGGTACTTCTGTCGACATTTTGGTACTGCTTGTTTCTTTTCTAAACGTTTAGCTTGTTCAATCACTAAAAAAACACCTGTTTGCATCGTCGTTGCACCACTAAACAGCTTACTATCTCCTAATCCTTCTTCTTTTGTCTCTCTTTTGACGCGGGGGTTATCGTGGAACTCATTTTTATCCTCACCCCCTCTCATGATCCTTGCAAAATTCGCTACTTCATCTCTTATTTGAGTAGATCTTGTCGGCGTCATTTCAGACAATTCTTGCTTTTTTTCTAAATCTTTGGTTTGTTCTAAAACAAAGAAATTAACTGTTTGCATCATTGCTAACACAGTGAATAGCTTGCCATCTCCCATTTCCTCTGCCTTTGTTTTTCTTTTGACACACGGTTGGTTATAGAACCTATTTTGATTGGCAAAATCTCTTATAATCGTTGCAAGCAATTGAGCATCCGTCAATTTGAACTTAGTAAATAATAAAGGGTCTGTTTGAAATGCTTTGATGACAGTTTTTTTAGATGACTGAGGGGCATTTTGCTTTTTTGCTACCGCTGTAACAAATTGATCAAAATTAGGAGGTTCAAAATACTCTGCGTAGCGTGCAAGAAAATCATCTTTCACATTTTGTCCACTCAGCAAAAATCCAGTAGACGTTAGCCCATATTTAACAATATCATATGTTCCTGAAACAATATGTGTGGTTTCATGTGTGATCGTTCTCTCTGGAGGTACTGCCATTTGGATTCCTTGTAAAATTTCTGGTCTTTTATGGAAAGCATCCGCTACAATAACGATGCGACACTCAGCATCTTCTTTCAATACAAAGGCATAGGCTTTCGGATCATCATTACTAATGGAATAATAGGCATGTGTCTTCTCATCTAGCACAAAATCAGTCGAAACGACCCAAATATTTTCAAATCCCCAGTCTGCTGTTCGACGCAAACATTGTTCGCCTTTTGTTGCGATCGAAAGGAGTCGCTCGATTGATTCCTTTAAAATCTTCTCTTATTGAAAAGAAGGTGGTATATCAAGGAATTTTCTTAAGTATTGACCTTCGACTGTTTCTGCGATTTTATCTACTTTTAATAATTCTAAACACACATCTTTGACTAAAGTCAATAAAAAAAATGACCCAACAGACTAATCTAATCTGTTGGGTCATCCTATATTTTAACTATTTTTTATTTCGCATAATCGGTTGCACGAGTCTCTCGGATCACGATTACTTTGATGTGTCCTGGGTAATCCAGATCATCTTCGATGCGTTTACGGATATCGCGTACTAAGCGTACCGCGTCTAAATCAGAGATTTCTTCTGGTTTGACCATGACGCGTACTTCACGTCCGGCTTGGACAGCAAAACTTGATTCAACACCGGCAAAGCTGTTTGAGATCGTTTCTAGGCTTCTCAAACGACGGATATAGTTTTCCAATGATTCGCTTCTTGCACCTGGGCGAGCTGCTGATAATGCGTCTGCAGCGGCAACTAGGACGGAAATAACAGAAGTCGCTTCGACATCGCCATGGTGAGAGGCGATCGCATTGATCACAACTGGATTCTCTTTGTATTTCGCTGCTAGTTCTGCACCGATCTCAACATGTGAGCCTTCAATTTCATGGTCTAATGCTTTCCCGATATCATGCAGCAATCCCGCACGTTTCGCCAATTGGATATCTTCGCCTAACTCCGCTGCTAAGATTCCTGATAATTTCGCTACTTCGACCGAGTGTTTCAACACGTTTTGGCCATAACTTGTTCGGAAATGTAGACGACCCATGATCTTGATCAAATCTGGATGAAGCGTATGTGCGCCGACTTCAAAGGCTGCTTCTTCTCCATATTCTCGAATCCGTTCGTCCATTTCTTTGCGTGATTTTTCAACCATTTCTTCAATACGCGCTGGATGGATCCGTCCATCTTGAATCAGTTTTTCTAATGTCATTCGTGCGATTTCTCGACGAATTGGATCAAATCCTGAAAGAACGACTGCTTCTGGTGTATCATCAATGATCAAATCGATCCCTGTAAGGGTCTCAAGGGTCCGAATGTTTCGTCCTTCACGTCCGATGATACGACCTTTCATTTCGTCATTTGGCAATGTCACGACAGACACTGTCGTTTCAGAAACTTGATCTGCTGCACAACGTTGGATAGCCAATGAGAGCAAGTTCTTCGCTTTGCGATCTGCTTCTTCTTTTGCACGTTGTTCTGATTCTTTTACCATCAAGGTCAGTTCATGATTCAACTCTTCTTCGGTTGATTTCATGATTACTTCTCTTGCATCTTCTTTCGATAAACCAGCAATTTTTTCTAATTCTTTTTGTTGATCTTCAATCAATCTTTCAACGTCTTTTTCTCGCTCTTCAATTAATTGCTGTTTTGAACTAAGTGCCTCTTCTTTACTTTCAAGTGAGTTTTCTCGTTTTTCTAACGAGTCATCTTTACGATCTAACGTTTGTTCGCGTTGGATCAATCGATTTTCTTGAGATTTTAGCTCTAATTTACTTTCTCTCAGCTCACTTTCAACTTCAGAACGATATTTCTGATTTTCTTCCTTAGCTTCCAACAATGCTTCTTTTTTTAGAGTTTCTGCTTCTTTTTTTGCACCTTCAAGAATACTTGCAGCTGATGTTTTTGCACCAGCAATTTCTTTCTCATGACGTGACTTCGCAACCATAAACCCTAAACCAAGACCGACAATTAAACCGATGATAGCGAGGAGAATGTTGAGTCCCATTAAATCCACCTCCATACTATCTTTTCCATTTTTATCATCTACCAATTTCTATGATAAATTATTCTAAACTATAAATATGCTGTTGCATATGTGCATAAAAACCTGCACAAGTTTATTCTAATGTTTGTTTCCAGTAGTGTCAACTTTAAATACGAAAAGAAACGGCTTCCTCGTTTTTCAAAAAAGGGAGGTTTTGAGCGAGTGATGACTTATTTTTTTGTGCTTATTCTAGAGAAAAATAAAAAAACATCCGGTAGTTATTAGACTACCGGATATCCGCTTATTTCTTTATTCATCTAGTGGTAATTCTTCTTGTGCTTCTTCTGGTGCATCAACTGGTTCACCGATGCCATAAGCTGCACGCACTAATGTAGATACTTCAGCCATCATCTCTGGATGATTTGACATATAGATTTTCGCGTTTTCACGACCTTGACCAATGCGATCTTCTTTGTAAGAATACCATGCACCACTCTTGTCAACGATATCTTTTTCAACTGCCATATCCAATAGCTCGCCTTCTTGAGAGATACCTAAGCCATACATGACATCGACTTCAGCGATTTTGAATGGTGGCGCTACTTTATTTTTTACGACTTTGATCTTTGTACGGTTACCGACAATGTCCGTTCCTTGTTTCAATTGTTCAGCACGACGTACTTCCAAACGGATCGTTGCATAGAACTTCAGCGCACGTCCTCCTGGTGTGATTTCTGGATTACCGAACATCACGCCAACTTTTTCACGAATTTGGTTGATGAAAATCGCGATCGTTTTTGTTTTGTTGATCGATCCTGACAGTTTACGTAAGGCTTGAGACATCAAACGAGCTTGTAACCCTACGTGTGAGTCACCCATCTCACCGTCGATCTCTGCACGTGGTACTAAAGCTGCTACTGAGTCGATAACGACAATATCTACTGCACCACTTGATACTAAAGCATCAGCGATTTCTAATCCTTGTTCTCCTGTATCCGGTTGAGAAAGGAGTAATTCATCGATATTTACCCCTAATTTTTGGGCATATTGTGGATCTAAGGCATGTTCCGCATCAATAAAGGCGGCAGTCCCACCATTTTTTTGGACTTCTGCGATTGCATGAAGTGCAACCGTTGTTTTACCTGAACTTTCTGGACCGTAGACTTCAATGATCCGTCCACGAGGATAGCCACCTATCCCTAAAGCAACATCTAGTGCAAGAGAACCACTTGGAATTGTCGAGATTTGTTGGTCGATTTTTTCGCCCAGTTTCATGATCGAACCTTTCCCATAGTTCTTTTCAATTTTTTTCAATGCAGCATCTAAGGCTGCTTTACGATCATCTGCCAATACGATAATCCTCCTTATTTTTACGACTCAAAGTAACATTTCATTACGTTTATAATATCTTTTTTATTTATAAAAAGCAAGCGAAAACCGAACAAATATTCGCATTTATTTTTTTCTTAATAGTTGCTTTCTTAGCAGATCAAATCCTTGCATAATCGCGCTATTTCTGATTGCCGAACGGTCTCTTGTGAAGTGACATTCTTTTGTTTCTACGCCTTCTTTTGATGCAACGGCAAGCCAAACTGTACCCGCAGGATGTCCTTCTAATGTGTCGGGTCCCGCTACGCCAGTAAACGCTACGGCATAATCTGTACCAACGAGTTGGCGTGCTCGAATCGCCATTTGTTCGGCGCATTCTTTACTGACTGTGCCAAACTGCTCTAACAGGTCTGGATCGATGCCTAAGAGCTTTGCTTTGGTCTCTGCTGAATAAGTCACAAAACCACCAGAAAAGACTTGAGAGACGCCAGGAATCGCTCCTAGTGCGGATTGAAAGCCTCCGGCTGTCAAACTCTCAACTGCTGTGACTGTCTTCCCCTGTTCTTTCAGTAGATCCACGACGGCTTGTGGCAACGAATAGTCATCCCCATAGCCATAAAAATATTCACCGACACGGGCTTGGATTTTTTCTTCTAGTGCGTGCAACGCTTGATTCCCTGCATGGATGTCTGACGTTTTGACGGTCAATCTCAGTGTGACTTCATTTGGTTTGGCATAAGGAGCAATCGTGGGATTGATTTGTGTAGCAATCAAGTCTTTTAGATCGGTTACTAATTGTGATTCACCAATGCCATAGAAGCGCAACACTTTTGAGATCAGTTTTTCTTCTGAAGGGAATTGTTGTTCTAACAAGGGGCGTACTTGTTCTACAAACATCGGCTTCAACTCACTCGGTGGCCCAGGAAGTAAAAGATAGGCATTGCTTTTCGTTTGATAAAACGTGCCTAACGCTAAGCCAGTTCGATTAGGTAATGGTGTGCCACCTTCAATGATTTGGGACTGTTGTAAATTGTTATCCGTCATTTTTCTTTTTGTCGTTTCGAAAAATGCCAACAGTTTCTTGTAACCTTCTGTATTTTGGATCAGTTTTCTATCAAGGTGTTTTGCAACAACTTCTTTTGTTAAATCATCTTCTGTTGGTCCTAATCCACCACATAAAATGATTAGTTCACTTCTTGATTCAGCTAACTGGAGTAACTCCTCCAAACGAGTCGGATTATCCCCGACAACTGTGTGATAATAGACATCGATTCCTAGATCTGCTAACTGTTCTGATAAAAATGTCGCATTCGTATTCACGACTTGTCCAAGTAATAATTCTGTTCCTACTGCTATGATTTCAGATTTCATATTTGATCGCTTCCTTTAGTTGAGGTTGCTTTTGCAACATCTCTATTTATCTGTAAATCAGTCTTTGTTCGACTAATTATCTCTACCAAATAGTATACGCTATTTGCTGATAGAATCATTTCTCCTTGCTCAATTTATTCTTGTGATTGCGTCTATGTCAAAAAAATAAAAATCAGACCGGAAATGACCGATCTGATTGCAAGGTTCACTAAGTGACTCTATGATTTTACATGGATCCTTTGAATACGCCACGATTCTTGATAAAGTAATCGACACCTGAATAGATGGTAAAAATCAGACAAGCGTATAACATGATTTGATCAAGGGGTACATTGATCAAGTTGAATGGGATATTATTGATGAATAATAAAATGATCGCAATCATTTGAGTAGCTGTTTTTACTTTTCCAGGCCAAGCAGCTGCCATGACTTCCCCGTCCTCGACAAGCAATAATCGTAACCCTGTTACAGCCAACTCACGACAAACGATGATCGCAATCACCCATGCTGGCGCTCTTCCTTGACCTACCAACATGATAAAAGCTGTCATAACTAACATTTTGTCTGCTAATGGATCAGCAAATTTTCCGAAGTTCGTCACTAATCCTCTGGAGCGAGCAATTTTCCCATCTAGCCAATCCGTCACACTTGCTAAAGCAAAAATGATGGCACCTACTAGCTGAGTGATCGCTAATGACGTTGTTCCTACCGTTAATTGCCCCCAATCTAACGGAAGGCCGACGACTAAAATAAACACTGGAATCATACAGATTCTAAGTACAGTTAATTGATTTGGTAAATTCACAAGAACGACTCCTTTCTTTCCTATTTTACGTCAGTCCAGCAAAAGTTTCCACCAATAGTCTCTCAATTGCTAAACAAATCTTTCACTACATTATAACCTACTATCTAAACAAGAAAAGAGAGCCCAACACGAGATTCCGGCTCTCTTTTACACGGTTGATGTTTAAACTAGTTATTCTGCATACTGCAAGGAAAGTGAAATATTCTTCAGACTCGTATTATTTGGGCCTGCGTTGATAGGCAGTTCTTCACCATTTAATTTGACCGTTGCATTACTCGCTGCTCCAAGTGTGATCATTGCATTTGTCGTATTTTCTGGAAGTTCTGTTGTTTTTGTATCATTGGCAACCAAGGTTTCTTGATAGTGATAGTCAAACGTATTGTTCAATTGGACACCAATCCAGACACGTTCACTTGCTGTAAATTCCAATGTGATCGGTTTTTTCGCATCTTTTACCTCGATTGAAAGCGCACTTCCTGTGTCTTGTCCCGGTGTGATGATCATTTTTTTCTCTTCTTCTGTTGATTTTGTTGTCGATTCCACGGTCGATTCAACCGTTGATTCACTTGACTCCGGTTCTTCTTCCGTGATCGAACCATCGACAGATACCGTTGAAGCTGTTCCACCAATGATCGGCTCCGATTGACGGTCTTGCCATGACATATATGCCACTACTGTGATAATTGCTACAGCGACTAATCCTAATAAAATCACTGGCAGACTTGTCCAGAATTTTGTTAGATTCTTTTCTTCTTCGTGCATGGCTTTTCTTGAACCACTCACTGTTTCTGGTTCTGGTCGTTTTTTGATGGTCTCATCTGCGAAAGATTTTTTCCCATCAAAAACATCCACTAAATAATCACCATCTTCACCAACAGCTTCTGCATATTGACGAATAAATGCACGAACATAAAATTTACCTGGCAATTGATCAAATTCGTTTTGATCGATCGATTCCAAGTAACGTTTTTGGATCTTCGTCATTTGTTGTAATTCATCTAATGATATTTTTTTGTTTAAACGGGCTTGCCGTAATTTTTCCCCGATGGTTTCAAAAGCCACTCGTTCATCTTCTCCAGTCTGTGTATTCTAGTCAGAAGGTGCTTTCTCTACTGAGGATCGACCATTTTTTCTGACTGCTTCTCATTGAATTTTTGCTTTATTCATGCTCAATGTATAGTGTTCCCTCTATATTGATCAATCTTGCACTCAATCTACTTAAGAATACCACAAAGCGAACTTACTTTGGACAACATTTCATCTGTTTTAAAGTGAAATTTAAAACTTTCTTTTATTCTTACAAAAAGCATGACGAAACAGCGAGTATGTCCAATAAATTCAGAGTTTTTTTACTGTTTCACTTTTTTGGCTGCATATAAAATTCACTAAACACATCAGCATTGATAAAAGAGCGTCCTACTTGAAGAAGATCCGTCATCTGGATTGATTCAATGATTTCTGGCAAATCAAACAATGTTTGGTCACCAAATAGACTTTGTGTAAATTGATTGGCGATGTATTCGATGGAGTTCAATGATTGGAAATACTGCCCTAACATTTTCTTTTTCAATAAGTTCAAGTTTTCTTCTGTGATTCCTTCGTCATGTTCAAAGTTCAATAGAATCTCTTTTATTTTTTTTACTGCTAGTTTTGGTTGGTCCGAATCGCCACTGAAGTCAGCAAAATGAAATTCACGATCTAAACTAAACTCAAAGCCAAAACTATCATCAATAATTCCTTCGTTGTAAAGGGCTAAATAGTTTTGTGCAGTTGGGCCTAAAAGTAATTGTAGTAACAAACGAATCGCTGTTTTATATCTGAGCAATTCTCTCCCATTTTCAGGTAACACATCGATTCCTTTGATCCCTAACACAAATTTTTCTCGTGTGATCGCTGCTTCTAAGGTACTTATCGGCAGAACATCTGCTTGATTTTCGGGAAAGAATCGTTCGATTTTTTGAGCGGGTGGAAATTCTTTGGTAGCTTGATTGTGGCGAATTTGCTCCATCAACTGTTCTGGTTCCAAATTACCAACTACAAATAACACCATATTGCTTGGTTGATAAAAGGTGCGATAGCAAGTATATAGATCCTCTGCTGTGATGTCAGCAATACTTTCCACCGTTCCTGCAATATCGATGTGTAATGGATGATTGGGGTATAGATTGTTTAAGATACCAAAGAATAACCGCCAATTCGGATCGTCTTCATACATCTGGATTTCTTGACCAATGATCCCTTTTTCTTTGTTGACTGTTTCTTCAGTAAAATAAGGTGCTTGAACAAAATCAAGTAAGGTCAAAAGATTCTTTTCTACCTGATCTGTCGTTGAAAACAAATAGCTGGTTTTTGTAAAGCTCGTGAACGCATTCGCTGATGCTCCTTGTTGACCGAACAACTGGAACACATCGCCTTCTTCTTTTTCAAATAACTTATGTTCCAAGAAATGCGCGATCCCATCAGGAACTTTCACTTTTTCCGTTGCATCATAGGGAATAAATTCATTGTCGATCGACCCATAGTTCGTACTGAATAAACCGTATGTTTTGTGATAATCGTTTTTTGGTAACAAGTAAACCGTCAAACCATTCGGTAAGACTTCGTGATACAGTGTTTCATTGATTTGACTGTACTCTGCTTTATGCATTCTCTTCACCTCCAGCTAAAAAGAAAATTGCTTGTAATTCGATTTGGTTTGCCACTTCTTGAATATCTTCGATCGTTACACGTTCCATGCGAGCCAGCCATTCCTCGTCCGATAGTTCAGTATCAGGAAGCCAGTGTGCTAAATAAGCGGATTCGATTGCAGCTTGTGGCGAATCCAAAGACAACAAATAGTGATTACGTAACATTGCCTTGGTTTGTTCAAGCTCCAATTCAGTGACTTCGCCATTTTGTAAACTTGCCAGTTGTTGATGGATCAAGTGCAAGACTTGATTACGATTTTTGGTCTCAATGCCTGTTTGTACAGTCAATAACCCACGAAAAGTATCAACGTTGCTAGACGCATAATAAGCTAAGCTTTCTTTTTCACGTACATTCATGAAAAGTTTGGAGTGAGGGAAGCCTCCGAACAAGCCATTAAAGACCATCAATGAAAAACGTTCTGGCTGATCGTAATAAACATTGGTTTGATAGGCTAGGTTCAGTTTGGCTTGCACCACTGGTTCTTGGATTTGTCGTTCCTTGATCACGTTGTTTTGTGTTTGTTGATAAAAGATTTCTGGTCGTACCACTTTTCGCTCAGTGAAAGGAAGCTCTTTTAACGCTTCGATTGCCATTGTTTCTTCGATATCACCCACTACAAAAATATCCACTTGGTCTTCTTTGATCATACGTGCATAATATTCTGCTAAGGCACTTGATGTGATATTTTCGAGTTCTTCAACGGACCCCATACTTGGGATTTTTTGTGCATCTGACTGTTCAAAATATAATTCTTGTAATGCTAATGAAGCCATTGTTTGCTTATCTTCATTTAAGCTTTCCAAATATTGCTTTAAGTTATTTTTCTCTAAATCAAATGTTGCTTGATCAAATGTTTGATTTTTGATGTTAGGGTAGAATAATACCTCTTTTAAAAAGGAAACGGCATTCGTCAAAATCGTGCTGTCATTGACATACGCACCATTGACGAAACTGATTCCCGCATTCATCCAATGTAGATTGCCTTTTTTCCGAACAGAAAAACCGAAACCAGCTCCATACAAATCAGCTAATTTTGCACTTAATTGTGTCTGATCCGGATAGTTCAAGCTATTCGTCTCTAATAAACTACTCAGTAATGAACGTTTGGTGACGATGTCTTTTTCTAAGGCTGTGGTGAACCGTACAAAAATACGGATCGTTTTAAATTGTTTGGTTGGTAGCACATGAAGGTTGACACCTTCTGTCAATTGATAGGCCATAAATAACTACTCCTTTTTGTCATGATCCTTGGATCTCTTAGCGATGATCGTTGTTGTTTCAACGACATAAAAGTTCTCTTTTTTTGTCCAATTTTTTTAAAAGTCACTTTCTAGTATAGCATACAAGTGATTGAACGAACGTGTGGGGATATTATTAAGCGTGTTGTTTTTACATTTTTTTATTCTTCGATATACTAGGATTAACAAGAAAGGAGAAAAACAATGATCAAAGAATTTAAAGAATTTATCATGCGAGGTGATGTGCTAGATCTAGCTGTCGGTGTAGTGATCGGTAGTGCTTTTACGGGCATTGTGAATCAAATCGTGCAAGGTCTGATTACTCCCTTAATTGGTTGGGTCGTTGCAATGATCACAGGTACCTCTGATTTGGATGGTGCATTGTCTGTTCTTGATTGGTCACCTGCGAAAGGGGTCACCTTTTCTTTTGGGAATGTTATTAGTGCAATTATTACATTTGTCATTACTGGTTTTGTTCTATTCCTAGTGGTCAAAGCAGCCAATCATGCGAAAAACTTACGTCCAAAAGAAGAAGAAGTGGTGGAAGACAAACCCACTGCGGAAGATTATCTTAGTGATATTCGCGATCTATTGGCACAACAAACAGCTGAAAATAATGCACGCCCCACTGCCCAAGCAACTTCTGAGAGCACGGATCCTAAAGCGTGAGATAAAAAAAACAGAAGGAAATCCTTCTGTTTTTTTTATGCTTGTTTTCTCATGTCTAAGTGGGGGATTCCATCTTCTAAATATACTTCTGAGATTGCCTGAAAACCAAAGGATTCATAAAATGATTGTAGATATTCTTGTGCCCCGATCACGATCGGACGTCCAGGTGCATTGGCTTCGATCGCCGCTAATGTTTGTGCCACGATTTTTTGTCCTAACCCTGACTTGCGATGCGCCTGATTGACCAAGACTCGTCCAAAATGAACTGTGTCTTCTTCTGCATAAATACGTGTATATGCCAAAATCGTACCATCTTCATCTTTAAAATAAGTATGCCATGCGATTTCATCGATCTCATCGACTTCTTGGTAAGGACAATTTTGTTCAACAACAAATACGGCGATTCGCTCTTTCACGATTGCATAAAATTCTGCTGTTGTTAGTTCTGCAAATTTTTTTACATAATGCTTCATCATCAGGACCTCCGTTCTTTCTTGCTAATAGCATAACGAGTTAGATACAAAAAAGCAAACGAACCTCATATATAATCTAGGTCCGCTTGCTTTTTAAACTGCTTCAGTTAAAAATTCGATCTCAACTGTTCGAGTAAGTACATCTGAATAACTGTAAGATACTCGTTCAAATGAATTTTCTTCAGGATCTAAGTCTACGACAAATACTGAAGGATAGGTTTCTGTTAAAACGCCTCGGCGTTCCGTTTGACGCTTTCTTCCGGTCTGTGCAACCAACATGATTTGGCTGCCGATACGACCTTCTAAATCTTTTTTGATTGTAGCTAAAGTTAGTGGCATACAATTCACCTCAATTACTATCATACCATATATAGTAAAATTTTTCAAGTTTACCATATCAAAAAAAGAAATGCAATAGAAATAAGTAAGAAAAACATTAGTAATGCTATAAAAAATCACTCATTATAATCTTTCAGATGTTTTTTTATCTTATATTTCACTCGACCGTAAGCGCTTTTTATTTGCTTCAGATCCATTGATAATTCTCTCTCCATCTCGCTAAAATCATTGCCTTGCATGTAATGTTGAAAGATTTTTGCCTCTTTTGATGAGAATTTGATATCACAGTCCTCGAAAGCTTCTTTTAATAGTAATTGTTGCATCGCAACAGGTTCTTGGATGGTGATCTCGGCTAAAAAATCTGGTCCTTCTGTCGCTATTTTTTGTTCAATAGAAATTTCATTTTTTTGGTCTCGACGTTTTAGCGCGTTTTGCTTACGCAATAAAGAGTAGATTTGGTTACTGATAATACTTTTGTAATAACTCCCAAAACTGACACCTTTATTATTTTCGTACGTTTTAAGTGCTTGATATAGAGCAATCCTTGCTTCTTGTTCCCAATCTTCACTTACATAATTCCTTAGATAATAAATATTTTTCAACCGTAATAATAACGGGAAATATTTTTGATACAGCATAGAAAATGCTTCTTCATCTCCATTACGGGCGGCGCACAATAACTCCTCGGACATAAAATAATTCCTCCATAACTTTCGATTATGGAGGAATCTTACCATCAATTCATTGAATAACTAATCGTATCTGGCTGTTATTTTTCTTTTCTCATTAAATCGTCCAATTTTTGGGACAATTTTTCTAATTGTTCTTCATTCCACGGAGAATTTCGTCGAAAATCAATAAAACGCATATTTATATTATCTTGGGTAATATTTTTTTCTGTTTTTTTGATTGTTTTATATAATTCGTACGCGGAAGTTCGTAAGGCACCTTGTGAAAAAATCACCCATTGTTCCGCTAAGTCACTCGTTGCGACAGTCACTTGCGTCAAACGAGTATTCAACTCTCCAGCGATCCGCTCGATATACGTATCTGCCGTTTCATCCTCTTTTGTGAAAACAACTTCTAATTGGTATTTTCGATAATTTTGTTGGATACCCGGCACTAATTGTGCATCAAAGACAACGATTACTTCTAGGCCTTCATATTTTGCATAATTCGATAAACGATGCAACAAGGCTTCTCTGGCATCCGCCATTTTATCTTGCTTTTTCAGTGCCACTAATTCCGGCCAAGAACCGATCATATTATAGCCATCGACGATCAACAGCTGCTTCTTCATGCCTTATCCCCCCTGACGCTGAGAAAAAGCCTGATACATCAGTAGCCCAGCCGCAACACTCGCGTTCAAGCTTTGAACATGACCGACCATAGGGATCGTTAACAACTCATCCATTTCTTTCTTCAAGCCTGCACTCATGCCACGACCTTCGTTACCGATCACTAACGCTATCGATCCTTTTGCATTCCATGATTGGAAATTCGTTCCTTCCATATCCGTTCCGAATACCCAAAATTGTTGCTCTTTTAGCTGCTGGACAGTTTGAACTAAGTTTGTCACACGAGCCACTGGCACGTATTCAACGGCGCCTGTCGATGTTTTCGTCACGATTGGCGTGATTCCGACTGCGCGATGTTTAGGAATGATGACACCGTCCACCCCACTGGCATCTGCCGTTCGTAAAATCGAACCAAAATTGTGAGGATCTTCGATACTGTCCAAGATCAAGAAAAAGGGTGTTTCCGTTTTGCTCTTCGCCTGTTCCAATAGTTGATCCAACGTCAGATATTCATAAGGCGTGATGGCCAATACCACCCCTTGATGAACACCACGATCACTCAGTAGGTCTAATTTCTGCTTAGGCACCCACTTGACCGGCACCGATTGTTCTCGAGCAATATTTTTCAACTCTTCAACCTTGTCGCCCCGTGAATCTTCTTGGAGGAACAATTTATTTCCACGACCTTGTTGCAAAGCTTCGACTGTCGCATGATGACCAAATACAAAATTGTCTTCACTCGTTGTGTCCTCTTGACCAACATAAACTGTTTCCTTCTTGGCACTACGTTTCTCATTGCCTTTTGTAAAACGTTGAGAATCTTTTTTGTTTCGTTTTTGATAATTACGTTCTTTATTTTCTTTCCTCATGGGTTTCACCTACTTTCTCAATACACCAATTGATCAATTCTTCCATACGTTCGGTTTGTTTTGTTAGATGTAAGTAGCCCATCAAGGCTTCAAACCCTGTTGCAACGCGATAAGTGGTAATATCCGCATTTTTTGCACTCGTATGGCTTTTGGCATTTCTACCCCTGCGATAGTAAAGTTCTTCATTTTCTGTTAACAGGTTTTCTTGCAACATTTGTTGGATCAAAAAAGCTTGTGCCTTTGCCGAAACATAGTGTGTCGCTGCTCGGTGCAGTTTATTCGGCTTTGTTTCACCTTTTTCAATCAAGTAATCTCGAATATAGATTTCGTAGATAGCATCTCCAACATAAGCAAGTGCTAAACCATTTAGTTGTGTATGATCTCTCATGCTTCTCTTCTCCAACGAGTACCTTGTGGAGTGTCATCTAACAAGATACCTTTTTCTTTTAATTGGTCCCGAATTTCATCACTACGAGCGAAATCTCGGTTTTTTCTGGCTTGTGTTCGTTCTTCGATCAGTTGCTCGATTTCTTCATCCAACATTTCTGCTGTCGTAAATAAGATACCAAAGATCGACAACCATTGGGTAAATAGTGCCTCACTTTTGGATAGGATCGTTTTGGAGACAGTCGGTTGTTCCAAATACGTATTGATCCATTTTGCTAATTCATAGACAACTGTGATGCCGTTAGCCGCATTGAAATCATCGTCCATTTCTTTGATGAATCGTGTCTCTAATTGTTCCAGTTCTGTTACCTGTCTCTCATCTTCCGACTGGGCTGCTACCGCATTTTCAAAACGGAAGTTTAGATTATCAAACGTATTTTTCAATCGCTGTAAGTTTGTCGCTGCTTCTTTCATCGTTGCTTCACTATAGCGAATCGGTCGACGATATTGTGTGGTTGCCATAAAGAAGCGTAACACTTGTGGGTCTACCTCTTGGATCATTTCGTGGACAGTGATAAAGTTCCCTAAAGACTTACTCATTTTTTGATCGTCTTCACCAATCGTCACATAGCCATTGTGCATCCAATAGTTCGCAAATTTTTTACCTGTTTTCGCTTCACTTTGGGCAATTTCGTTCTCATGATGAGGGAACTCCAAGTCTTGTCCACCACCATGGATATCGATTGTCTCACCTAAATGTTTCGTTGCCATCACGGAACATTCGATATGCCACCCTGGACGACCTTCGCCCCATGGCGATTCCCATGAAATTTCGCCTGGTTTTGCTTTTTTCCACAAGGCAAAGTCTAAAGGATCTTCTTTTTGTTGCTGTTCTGCGCCAGTACGTTGACTTGCACCAATCTCTAACTCGTCTATTGATTGATCACTCAATTGACCATAATCAGTAAATTTACGCGTACGATAATAAACATCGCCATTCGATTCATAAGCAAAACCTTTGGCGATCAATATTTGGATGAACACACGAATATCTTCCATGTGATCCATTACTCTTGGATGGCTCGTTGCTGGCTGCACATTCAAGGCTTTCGTATCTTCTTCAAAAGCTTTGATAAAACGATCAGCAACTTCAGGCGCCGTGATCCCAAGCTCATTGGCAGCCTTGATGATTTTATCATCCACATCTGTAAAATTCGATACGTAGTTCACTTGATATCCACGGTATTCCAAATAGCGTCGAATCGTGTCAAATGCAATCGTACTTCGGGCATTTCCAATGTGGATATAATTATAGACAGTTGGTCCGCAAACATACATTGAAACTTGTCCTTCTTTTAAAGGAACAAAAGTCTCTTTTTCTCTTGATAGCGTATTATAGATTTTTATCATTCTCATCCCCTACTTTCTCTCCATTGATTCGGACAACTTTTGCTGGTATCCCTACTGCTGTTGCCCCATCAGGTATATCTTTTAAGACGACTGCGCCTGCACCGATTTTCGCATCTTTTCCTATGGTGATCGGTCCTAAGATTTGGGCATTGGCTGACAACATTGCGCCTTTTTTGACGGTTGGATGTCTTTTCCCCGTTTCTTTTCCAGTCCCCCCTAAAGTGACACCATGAAACAAGACGACATCATCTTCGATTTCTGCTGTTTCTCCAATAACGATTCCCATACCGTGATCGATAAATACACCCGTTCCAATCGTCGCTCCTGGATGTATCTCTATTCCCGTAATAAATCGCCAAAATTGGGCATTCATTTTGGCAATCAAATAGAGACGATGGCGATATAAATAATGGGAGAAACGATGCCAAAATAATGCATGTAGCCCAGGATAGGTCAAAATGACCTCTGCTGTGGTACGCGCTGCTGGATCATTTTTCTTTACGGCAATGACAGCTCGTTTGAACCATTCCATCGACTTCCTCTCCTTTCCTTTTTCGACTGTATGTAAGAACAACGAAAGACAACTAAAAAACGTCTTTTAATAAGTTTCCTTATTAAAAGACGCTATGAGGCGTGGTTCCACTTTTTTTCATAATCAAATGATTATCTCTAACAGGTAACGTCTGCTATTCGTTCTTCGCTACTTTCAAGGATTGAGATTGATCAACCCCCTCTTCGCAAAGACCACTCCCAGAGGCATTTCAAAAAAGAACAATTGACAACTTACACCACCCGTTGACTCTCTTGAAACCATTCTTTTTTTACTTCTTTCTGTTCATCGTGTTTAGTTCAATACTTGGTTTAAATGTGCTAAAGATTTTTCTTTTCCTAACAATTCGATTGTTTCTGGTAATTCAGGTCCATGCATTTGTCCTGAAACAGCGACACGGATCGGCATAAACAGGTTCTTTCCTTTTACCCCTGTTTCTTTTTGTACTGCTTTGATTGCTGCTTTGACTGTTGGTGCATCTACCACTTCCATTTGAGTAAGTTGTTCTTTGAAAGCTTTCAACACAGTCGGAACCGTTTCACCCGCTAATACTTCTTTGGCTGCTTCATCTAATACAGGATGTTCGTTAAAGAATAATGTTGATACTTCAACGATTTCCGCTGCATAACTCATTTGTGGTTGGTACAGACGAACAATTTTTTTCACCCATTCGATTGTTTGTGCATCTGGATTTTCTTGCACACGACCATCAGCGATCAAATAAGGTAAACACATTTCTGTCAATGCATCTAGATCCATTTCTTTGATGTAATGGTTGTTCACCCATTGTAATTTTTTTGCGTCAAATGCTGCTGGTGATTTGCTCAAGCGCTGTGGATCAAACATTTTGATCAATTCTTCTTGACTGAACAATTCATCTTCACCGACAGGCGACCAGCCTAGTAAAGCAATAAAATTGAACATCGCTTCTGGTAAGTAGCCTAATTCACGGTATTGTTCGATAAATTGTAAAATCGATTCATCACGTTTACTTAATTTTTTGCCCGTTTCAGAATTGATGATCAAGGTCATATGCCCAAATGTTGGCGCAGTCCAACCAAATGCTTCATAGATCATTAATTGTTTTGGTGTATTCGCAATATGATCATCCCCACGTAATACGTGAGTGATCTTCATTAAGTGATCGTCAACAGCTACCGCAAAGTTATAGGTTGGCATACCATCGCGTTTTTGGATGACATAATCCCCACCGATATTGTCTGATTCAAAGGTGATATCTCCTTTGACCATGTCGGTAAACGCATATTCTGTATTGCGCGGCACACGGAAACGAATCACTGGTACAATACCTTCTGCTTCTTTTTTCGCTTGTTCTTCAGGTGACAAGTTCGCACAAGTCCCAGCGTAGTGAGGCATTTCGCCACGCGCACGTTGCGCTTCACGTTCTGCTTCTAATTCTTCTTCTGAACAATAGCATTTGTAAGCACGATTGCTTGCTAATAACTGATCGATCCATGGTTGGTAGATTTCTTTTCTTTCAGATTGACGGTAAGGACCGTATTCACCTGGATTTTCAGGTGATTCATCCCATTCCATCCCTAACCATGCAAGATTCTCTAATTGGCTTTTTTCGCCATCTTCAATATTTCGTTTTTGGTCAGTGTCCTCAATGCGGATAATGAAATCTCCATCATTGTGACGGGCAAATAAATAATTGAATAATGCAGTTCGTGCATTCCCAATATGCAAATGCCCTGTTGGACTTGGTGCATAACGTACGCGTACTTTCGTCATTTTCTTCCTCTTCTTTCAAACTAGACTTTGAGACGCCAAAAACAACTGACAATACAATATCTTATCAGATTGTTTTGGGTTGGATCTCCTTTAGCGATAAATGTTGAAATTTAAAGCTACTCAGCACAAATTTTACCTTTTATACGTTAAATAGTAAAGAGATTATGAAAAAGTCATTCAAATCTACGTAAGAAGGCGGGAATCGAAAAAATAGTTTGGCCTACTTTTCAATCCTCGCCTACTCCACCTAAACTGAGGAAACAAAAACCATCTCTCTAAAAAATCTGACGATGTCTAATTGCCTCATATTTACCATATTGCGTTTTTATTTCGCTTTTTTCTCATTTTCACGCTTATTGTCGATTCCTCTACCCGCATGAGCAGGTTTTGCAAAGATCATTCGTCCAGCAGCTGTTTGTAGTGCACTCGTTACCACGACTTCGATCCGTTCATTCATGTAATGTTGCCCATCTTCCACAACCACCATTGTACCGTCATCTAGATAAGCCACTCCTTGTTGACGTTCTGTGCCTGCTTTGACCACTAGTACATTCATATTCTCACCAGGGATAACGACTGGTTTCACTGCGTTAGCAAGTGCATTGATATTGAGAACAGGTACATTTTGAAATTCAGAGACTTTGTTAAGATTATAATCATTGGTCACGATGACACCATCCAATAGTTTTGCCAATTTGATCAGCTTACTATCTACTTCACTGATGTCTTCAAAATCACCATCATACATCTCAACTGAAATACCTTCTTCTTTTTGTAACGCATTCAAAATATCTAGTCCGCGACGTCCACGTACCCGCTTCAGGCTATCGCCAGAATCAGCGATATATTGTAATTCATACAGGACGAAATTTGGGATCATCAAGGTTCCTTCTAGAAATCCTGTTTTTGTAATATCGTAAATACGTCCATCAATAATGACGCTTGTGTCTAAAATTTTATATTTATGAAAATGATCATCTAATTTGCGTTCTAATAACTGACTTTCCACCTGACTAGGTGTTTCTTGCTCCACCTTTTTACTTCTAGGTCCAAATATTTTCTTCCATTCTTCGATGCGGGTCGTTCCCATTCGCAAGCCCAAATAGCCAAGGATCACCATCAATAAGATGGGTAAAACACTGTTCACAAAAGGTATTTCAATATTGTAAAGCGGCGTTGAGATCACAACCCCCAACGTTAGGCCAATAATTGCACCGATTGCGCCAAATAAGAGATACGTCAAGCTGACTTCACTTAATTTTTCTTCAATTTGCTTGATGACTGCTGTTATATGTTTTGCCAATAGCAAAGATAATAGAAAGAAAATAAGTGCACCTAACAAGCTATTGGTAAAGGTGTTATTCAGCCATCCATTCGTCTGTTGACCGACCGCCTGCCAAGCTGTAGGTAAAAAAGAAATCCCTAAGCTGGCACCAACGATGATCATCAGTAAGGTGATGACACGTTTTTGCATCCTGTTTCCTCCATTTCATTTTGATTTTAGCGAAATACTCGTCTAAGAGTTTCATCAAGTGTAGCAACACCTACGACTTCGATACCCTCTGGAATATTCCAACCACCTAAATTATTTTTAGGTAAATATACTTTTGTAAAACCTAATTTTTGTACTTCTTTGACTCGTTGTTCAATTTGGTTGACTCTTCTGATTTCACCAGTCAGACCGATTTCTCCAATAAAACACTCCGTTGGTTGCGTTCCTTTTTCTTTGTAACTAGACGCAATACTGACTGCAATCGCTAAGTCGATTGCAGGTTCATTTAATTTTACCCCACCAGCTGCTTTTAAGTAAGCATCTTGATTTTGCAACAATAATCCTGCCCGTTTTTCTAAGACTGCCATGATCAATGACACCCGATTAAAGTCTAAACCAGTCGTTGTTCGTTTGGCATTTCCGAACATCGTAGGCGTGACTAAGGCTTGGATCTCAACCAAGATCGGACGTGTACCTTCCATGGCGACAACGATCGCTGAACCTGTCGCCCCATCCAATCGTTCTTCTAAGAAAATCTGTGAAGGATTGGCTACTTCTTCAAGGCCATGGGTGTGCATCTCAAAAATACCGATCTCATTGGTGGAACCAAAACGATTTTTGACGGCACGCAAAATGCGAAAACTATGATGTTGCTCACCTTCAAAATACAAGACCGTATCAACCATGTGCTCTAACATGCGCGGACCTGCAATCGAGCCTTCTTTCGTGACATGACCTACTATAAAGATAGCAATACCGTTTGTTTTTGCGATTTTCAATAGCTCAGCTGTGGTTTCTCGCACTTGACTAACACTACCAGCGACACTCGTAATATCAGGTTGAGTCATTGTTTGGATCGAATCGATGATGACATAATCAGGTGAAATTTGTTCGATGGCTCGACTGATTTCATTCATATCTGTCTCTGCATACAAGTAAAACTCTGTGTCGATCGAACCTAATCGTTCTGCACGCAACTTGATTTGGTCCGCACTCTCTTCTCCCGATACGTAAAGGACTTTTCCACCAATAGCAGCCAGTTGCTGTGATACTTGCAAGAGTAAGGTGGATTTTCCGATACCAGGGTCGCCACCGATCAAAACCATCGAGCCAGGGACCACACCACCGCCTAAAACACGGTTCAATTCTTCTAGCTTCGTCTTTACTCGTGGTTCTTTCTTAGGAACCACCTCAGCAATTTTTGTTGGCTTGGCTTTTTCTCCGGTCAAACTCGTTCGTACTCTGCGGTCCGTTGTATCTTGTTCGATTTCTTCAACCATGGTATTCCATTTACCACAATTTGGGCAACGTCCTAAAAATTTAGGCGACACATAGCCACAATTTTGACAAACAAATTGAACTTTTGCTTTTTTGGCCATTTCGGTGTACCACCTGTCTTTCATTTTACTTTTCTTGAGTTAAAGATAACTTAAATCTACTTTGCTTATTGGTTGGATGAACCAAATCCACCTTGACGAGCATTAGCGGTTTGATCTTGGTCCGCTTTTAAGAACGGTAGGAAGATTCCTTGCCCAATTCTTTCCCCTTTTTTGATCACTACATCTTTGAAACCAAAATTCGTGAATTGGAACATGATATGCCCTTCATTTGCTTCGTTATTATAATAGTCACTGTCGATCACGCCGACACCATTCGTCAAAATCAAAAAACGTTTTAATGGATTGCTCGAACGATTGGCTAATTGTAAGAATTCATCCTCACCCATATACGCTTTGATTCCTGTAGGCACTAAAACGGGTTTGATTTTCTTTTCCTCTGCTGACATTTCAGAGATCAGCGCATCTGATACAGCTGTTAGTCCTTGCTTGAACCCGGCTTTCCAAACACTTGGAATCACCACATCTTCTGCTGCTTCAAAATCATAACCGGCAGCGTGATGAGTCGCTCTTTGCGGCAATTGGATCTGTTGATCCTGATAACGTGTAATTACTTCAAAACCTCTTTTATTCACCGAATCCCTCCCAGAGTAAACTAGTTCTATTTTAACATACCAAGCGACTGAATACCCAAAGTTAACGAATTCTTCATGAAATTCCTTTCTCTATTTAAGAAACAAATTTATTGATTTTTTGAAAAAAAGTTTATTAAAACATGACTTTATGATTGAAAACAAGTAGAATAGAGCAAAATCATTTCTGTGTAAAAAAGATTAGTTGAGGTGCACCATGCGAAAAGAAATAATAGAAGCAAAACGAATCATTATAAAAGTAGGAACAAGTACGTTGATCTATCCAAATGGCAACATCAATTTGGGTGCGATCGATCAACTCGCTTTTGTTCTCTCTGACCTTCGTAATCAAGGCAAAGAAATCGTCTTAGTCTCTTCCGGTGCAGTAGGTGTTGGGATGCACAAGATGAATCTAGCAAAGCGTCCTAATACGATCCCCGCACAACAAGCGATTGCAGCAATTGGACAAGCTGAATTGATGAATATCTATAATCAACGGTTCAGTGCCTATGGTCAACAAACGGCACAAATCTTAGTGACGCGAGATGTTATCGATTACCCTGAAAGCCGAAAAAATGTTGTCAATACGTTAGAACAGCTACTAGCAATGGGAACCATTCCGATCGTCAATGAAAATGACACCGTCGCAGTGGATGAATTAGATCACTCCACCAAATTTGGCGACAATGATCAGTTATCTGCGATCGTTACCAAACTGATTGCCGCTGATCTACTCATCATTCTTTCAGATATCGACGGTTTTTATTCGGATAATCCAACCATCAATCCTGACGCTGAAATGTATCAAACAGTTACCGCGATCGACGATGAACTGATGGCCCAAGCAGGTGGTGCTGGTAGTGCCTACGGAACTGGTGGGATGGCAAGCAAACTAAAAGCAGCTTTAAGGATCTTTGAAGCAAATCGTCCGATGATCTTAGCAAACGGAAAAAATCCAGCAATCATTTTTGATATTTTAGCTGGAAAAGAAATCGGCACATTATTTAAGGAGGTTTTATAATGACTGATCTTAACCAACTTGGGATACAAGCAAAAAAAGGCGCGCGAGAACTTGCTTTGATGCCGACTAAACAAAAAAATGACTTATTGTTGCAAATGGCACAAACAATCAAGAGAAATCAACTAGCCATTCTTGAAGCCAATCAAAAAGACTTAGATCAAGCGACAGAAAATAATATTAGCGAAACAATGCAAGATCGTTTACGGCTAACACCAGAACGCATCCATACAATGGCGGAAGAAATCATTAAAGTGGCGCAACTAGACGACCCAATCGGAAAAGTTGATCACATGTGGCAAAACGAAGATGGTTTATTGATTGGCAAGAAACGTGTCCCTCTAGGTGTCATCGGCATGATCTACGAATCACGTCCGAATGTGACAACTGATGCGGCAAGTCTCGCATTTAAATCAGGAAATGCAGTGATTTTACGTGGTGGAAAAGAAGCCTTCCATTCCAATCAACTGTTGGTTGAATTACTTCAAGAAACATTGGGAAATGCTGAAGTTTCGCCTTACGCGATCCAATTCGTGGATGATACCTCTCATGAGACGGCTGCGGAATTGATGCGATTAACGGATTATTTAGACGTATTGATTCCTCGAGGTGGTGCTTCGTTGATCAAACGTGTGAAAGAGCAAGCCACTGTACCAATCATTGAAACGGGTACCGGCAACAACCATATCTATATCGATAAAGAAGCACAATTAGCCATGGCCGTGGATATCATTGTGAACGCCAAAACATCTCGCCCTTCTGTCTGTAACGCTGCCGAGACTTTGCTGATCCATTCAGAGATCGCACCTTTCTTCTTGCCATCTATTGAGCAAGCACTGGTTGAACATGGTGTCTCTCTACATGCAGATGCTCACGCGTTAGATTATTTAGAGACCGCAACCTTAGCAGACGAAACCGATTGGGATACAGAATATTTGGATTATATTTTAGCGGTTAAGATCGTTGATTCTTTGGACGAAGCAATTGAACATATCAACCGTCACAATACACAACATTCCGAAGCTATCGTGACGGACAGTTACACAGCAAGCCAACGCTTTTTAAATGAAGTTGATGCAGCTGCTGTTTACGTCAATGCGTCCACTCGCTTCACGGATGGTTCAGTATTTGGCTTCGGTGCAGAAATCGGTATTTCTACACAAAAACTTCATGCTAGAGGTCCAATGGGGCTAAATGAGTTAACAACGACGAAATACATCATCTATGGAGATGGACAAATTCGTAAATAATGTTTCACGGGAAACATTTTATGTGCGAGTTGTCTTTCATAATAAAGTTACGTAAAAATCAGATTATTCTTTATTAAAAGAAAAAAATAAGACGACATCCACAAAATTTTAAAATAAATTTCGTGGATGTCGTCTTGTTTCTAAAGAGTGCACACTATTAGTACATTCTCCCTTGATAGACTATTCTTCCGTTAATTGATCAAATAAAGAAAAGCCATCAAATGTTTCTCCATCGTAATAGCGCAATAATTGTTCACTCGTCAGATTTGTGGTAGTTTCTTTTTCCTCTTCTGATTCAAGAAGAAGTTGTTCACGATAGATTCGGTAGGTCTCTGCTAATTGTTGTTGCATTTTTATCCTTGAATTAGCCTCCGCATTGATCGTCGGAAGCTCCTTGATCAATCCCCGATAAATCAACTGTTCATCTACCCATTCAACAGGTAGTTCGACCATCGTCAAACCTACCTCTTTAAAATATTCTTCGATCATCATCTAAGCCTCACATTTATGTCTTGCTTGCATTTTAGCTTATCTAACTGAAAGTTGCTAGCGACAACATAGAGACTTCTTTATTTATTTTTGGATCGTCGCCAAAACTGCACGTGAAACTGGACCGACAAATAATAACTGTAACGGCAACGCCATGATCACATTCATTTTCCAAGCTGTAAGATAGGCAGAAAGAAATTGTTCTGGAATCCCTTGTTCAATAACAATACCGAATAATGACATACATGTCACCATACCTAAAACCATGAGACATGAAATCGTAAGGATCATTTGCATTTTATTTTGTTTATTTATAGGTAGTTTGAAAGCAATCTTTTTTGCGACTACTCCTACGATAAAAACATCTAAGATAAATGCCACGATAAATCCTGGTATAAGTCCTACGAATAAGTTTGATACATGCAACGCATTATGTAACCATAGATTATAGATACTCATCCCTAAAACCATCAGAAAACACATCATTGTTGTAAAAATAATTCCTTCTTTTTTGTTTGTTGGCACTTCAATCACTCCTTTTCATGAAAAACAGCATAGCATAAATGAAAATTTTTCGTAAGTTTTTATTTTATTTTTTTCATCGAGCTATATTTCTTGACTTAATTTAGAAAATATATTGGAAAATAATTAAATTTACGATAGAATAATATTAGTAACACCGAAATAAAAATAACATTTTCTTATCAATCAAATAAAGAAAAGATTATAACCAGGAGGATATTTGATGAAAGTAAGGATTTTGCTTGCATCGATAATGTTATTAAACGCATCATTGTCGCCATGTATTGCTTTAGCAGAAACAGTAACAAACAATAATCAGCAAACCGAAACCACCTCAAGTTCAATCACCGAAGAAAAAACAACGAATGTAATATCTCCAACTACCATTTCAACCACAAATGAAGAGATACCCCCACCCAGCACTGACACACCAACTATAATAGGAACTCCCCAATTAATAGGAGAAAGCTATAAGGATGGTGTCAGTAAACCGAAACGAATCAACGTATCAGCGACTGAAACTATGCAACAAACATTTATTGAAGATGAGGAAAACAAAAAAACAACACATAGCTACATTGGTGGAAACACAATCTATGAAATCAATTCCACAGATGTGCAAGTCCCTAACCCCCGAACTACTGATTCATCCACGATCCAGTTAGCTGTCTACACTGGAGATGTCTCACAAACCAAACAAACTTTAGCTTATTATCTTGCACAACAGTTTAAAACTTATCAACTCTCACTCGAAAATCTCACAGATATTCTTTCAATTGATCCAACTTTAGCGATCAATGAAGATAGTTTGTTTGCTTTGATCCAAGAGTATTATCCGCAGGTCACAGAAAAAACCACCATTCGAGAAATAGAAGATTTAACTGATCAATATGGGAGTGTGCAAGACACACCAATATTCCCCACTTTATCTCTTCAAGAGAATAGCGAGGTAGTTACAGGAAAAGTCGTTTTGGCTCAAAAAGCAGTTTTATCTGACCATACTACTTGGTTTTTTGCTCAAAATGCTAATCACCAAGGTTGGATAGCTGCAGAAGCTATAACAACCTATATCCCTCACTCAATTAGTGAAAGAGAAAAAAAAGGCACATTGACTTCAAATGCGAAACTTTATTCTAATTTAACCAACGCCTGGCTTGATATAGCCGATGAGTCGATTGATACCACTATAATTTATGATGTAAAAAATAGTATTGAAATCGATCAATCAACTTTTTATGAACTTTCACTAGATGGAGTAACAGCTGGTTATGTGCCAAAAGAAAACTTTCAATTAAATGATGGCGAAAAAGGTCTCGATGATATATCTAGGGGTGAATCTTCTATCATCACTAGCGATGTTCCAACTGACGCTCCTGAACTTTCTAGAAAAAGTAATCAAGATAGTTTTATTACAGAAAGAACAACTCAACAAGCTATCCTTACTTACGGCACACATATACGAAATATCGGATGGCTTCCTGAAGTAGCAGACGGTGAATTATCAGGTACAACCGGCAGAGTTCTCCCAGTTGAAGCCCTTCGCTTAAACTTAAACACTTCTTTACAGGGAGCTATTGAGTATACGTCTTATGTCGAACAAACTGGGTGGCAAAACTGGGTCACACAAGGAAATATTTCAGGAACTGTAGGTCAAGCGAAACAAATCGAAGGAATCAAGCTACGTCTGACAGGCCAATTAGCCAATCAGTTCAATATTTTCTACCGTGTTCACGTGAAAAACATGGGTTGGTTACCATGGACAAATAATGGGAGCGCTGCTGGATCAATTGGTTATAACTATCATATTGAAGCAATTGAGATACGTCTAATTGATCGATCACAGACAGGACCAGCTACGGGAGATTCTTATCGCGAAAAAGACCCATTCGTTTTAGCCCGTACTCATGTGACTAATCGTGGGTGGTTAAGTGAAAAAGATGCCAATACTTTTGTAGGAACGACGGGACAAAATTTAAGTTTACAAGCCATCCAGTTAAGATTATCAGAAAATACAATTGGTGGGGGAATCAATTACCAAACTCATGTGGCAAATCATGGATGGGAAACTAGTTGGCGTTCTAATGGCTCCACATCAGGAACTACTGGCTTACATCTGCCAATTGAGGCTGTAAGAATCAATTTAACTGGAGCAATAAGTACACGTTATGATATTTATTACCGAGTCCATGCACAAAATTTTGGATGGTTAGATTGGGCAAAAAATGGAGAGAATGCTGGGACTCAAGGATACGCGACACAGTCAGAAGCCCTGCAGATCCGCTTAATACCAAAAGGAGCGGCAGCACCAGGACCAACAGCCCGTGCGTTCCGTCTCGCCCCCCCTAAACTCACTTTGCAAGGACATCTGTCCACAAATGGATGGGTTAGCCGTACAGGACTGACTACGATGATCAATTTCGCAAACCAAGGACGTCAATTTGAAGCAATTCGGGCAACCTTAGCAAATTCTAACTACTCTGGAGTGATAAACTATGATTCACACCTTACTAATATAGGTTGGACAACACCTGTCTCAAATGGAGTAATATCTGGGACTACTGGTCAAAATCGTTCCCTTCAAGCTTTCTCTTTTAGCTTAACGGAAGAATTATCTGAAAAATACGATATTTACTATCGTTCATTCGTCCGTTCACGCGGTTGGTTAGGTTGGGCTTCAAATGGTCAAAAAGCAGGCTCAGTTGGAATGAGTCTACCTGTCGAAGCAATTGAAGTCACGATTGTAGAAAATGATCGAAAACCAGCGGGTTACCAAGCAAATCAACTGACCATATTAGGTCAAATTGACACTTCAACACCAGAAGGAAGATTTGTCAATTCTATTACACAAAGTGCAAATCGAGTTGCTCCAGCATACGGATTATACACTTCTGTCATGCTTGCTCAAGCAATTCTAGAGACCGGCTATGGCACTAGCTTCTTGGCACGCAATGCGAACAATTTCTTTGGAATGAAGTTCAAAGATGGGGAAGATGAAGGGAAATATGATTACGTTTGGCATGTATCCAATGAAGTTGTCAACGGGATCACGATACCTGTCAATTCTAAATTCCGTGTCTATCAAAGTACCGATGAATCTTTCATCGACAATGCTGTGAAACTGAAATATGGCGTACCTTGGGACCCTGTTCGCTATCGTGGAACTTGGAAAGTTAATACACGTTCTTATCGAGATGCGACCCAAGCCTTAACTGGAACATATGCAACTGATCCAAATTATGGAACAAAATTAAACAACATCATTGAACGTTGGCGTTTGGATCAGTTTGATTGATCTGATCTTTTATAAAAAATATCTACTTGACATTATTTAAAAATGCCAAGTAGATATTTTTTATTTATTAATTCGCGTAAAAACCGATTCCCTCATATCTCCAACCTAATGGTGTCAAAGAATCTCTTTCTACTGAACTTAATGTGTAATGATGTGTTCCGATAGTTTCATTTGGGTTAAATAGTCGATAAATTGGTTTAGAACCTCCAGAATAAAAACTTAGCCCTTCATATCTCCAGCCTAGTGGTGTAAGGAAGTTGATTTCTGACTGAGCCATTGTATAATGATGATCCCCATTATTTGGATTATACAGACGATACACCGGTTGACCACTATTTGGTGCTTGCCATGCAATTCCTTCGTATTTCCAACCAACTGTTGATAAATAGTTTTTCTCTCCCGCATTTAATGTGTACAAATGTTGCCCTGTACTTTTATTATATAAGCGATACATCGGTGAAGAACTAGAGTTTGGCGTATCATATTGTGTCAAATTATAGGTTTCAATAATACTATTCAATGTTGAACCATAGTTTGGTGCTGTCGCGTAACGACCTGTTAACCATGCTGTGGCATCTTTATACGAAGAGGTATTACTTTTCCAAGCACCTGAGTAATAATACACACCCGATTGGAACGAAGTTGTTTTAAGAACAGTTACATTATCCTGTAAAGATTCTGCGTACGAAGGATATTTACGAAAAGCGGCATTTACAGTGATCCATTGCCCATTTACAAACTCAGAAGTTGGCATTGTCACGGATTGCCCATTATAACTTCCCTTTATTCCAAATAAATTGTAGTTAGGTGCCGAAGCTAGCGTACTTTTCCCCCAGCCACTTTCAACAATCGCTTGAGCGATCATAACTGAAGCATATAAGTCATTCGCGCTTGCTAAGGTCTGTGCACTTGCAGCAATGCTATCAATGAACGCTTGTTGCGCATTTGAAGAAGCACGTGCTGAAAATGCTGCTATGCCAGGATTTTCAAATTGTGATAAATCCGCTTGATGTGTGTGTGTTAGTTCTTCCCCATTTGTCAGAGGATTCGTAATAGATTCAGTTTGTTCCACATTTTCCGTAGGCTGTTCTGTCACATCGTCTGCTTGTGTCGAAACGGTGGTTTCAACAGAATTATTTGTCCCTACTTCTTCTGCAAGTACAGTAAGGTTGGTAGTCACAAGACTACTCAGAACAATTGCACTAAATAATAAATTTTTTGCTTTCATTACTTCTCCTTTATTCTTAAAAATAAAATAATTTAATGTGTTGCATATGATAACAGAAATATACACTCTCTTTAAACATCATACACTTTTTAATTATACATAGATTTCAACATTTTTCAGTATATAAATTCTTAAGATTTAGAGGAGTCTTTATGCCATTTTGTAACTTTCTATTTTTGAAGTCGATGATTATTGGCTCAAATCAAAAAATAAAAAACTCTTAGAGGCTTGCCGGCATAGTTTAGAAATACATCTGCTATTTCCAAACCCATACGCGTGCTCTAAGAGTAACATTCCTATTAAATTCGGTAGAAAAAACTAGTCCTTAATTTAGATACCTAACTCCCTTAACCCATCTTCTATCGAAGTCAATTCGCGTCCTAATACTTTTGCAAAATCATCAGAAGTTACATCTAACTGATTATTGCGAATATCATTTTGGATTGCAGTCGTCATTTCTGCACCACCTTGAGAAAATCCCGAGGCTGTTAGTTTGTCTGTAAATTCATCTGGAGCCAACGAAAGGATGTCTAAAGGTTTCCCACTTACTTTAGCAACTTGTTCTGCCAAGGTTTGATAGGTGATTGGTTTTCCAGATAATTCTAAGAACTCAGGATAATCCATTCCTGCTAACACTTTTGCAGCTACTTCTGCATACTCTCTCTTTAACGCCCAACCGGTTTTCCCTTCGCCAGCTGCATAAACAAACTGACCAGTTTTCAATGCTACTCCAATCAATGGCATCTCATTTTCTAAGTACCAGTTATTTCGTAAAAAGGTATGTTTAATACCCGATTCTTTGATGATTTTTTCTGTAAATTGATGGTCTGGAGCCAGGATACTAGTCGAATGATCTGCATCCGCAAAACTAGTATAGGCAATAAAAGAAACCCCCGTTTCTTTTGCTGCTTCTACAACATGTTGATGTTCAGCTTGTCGGTTTCCCGGTACACCTGATACAAATAATAGACGATCGATGCCTTGTAGCGCCTGTACCATCGTCTCGCGATCAGCATAATCGCCGATGCGAACTTGAAGTCCTGCTTCAATTAATTTCTGTGCCTTTTCTTCATTACGAGCAAGGACATAGATCTCCTCCAATGGAACCAGCTTCTTTAATTCTTCTAAAGCGTAGTGTCCAAATCCTCCAGTTGCTCCTGTTACTAAATAAGTCATATTCCCACTCCCTATTGATTAATTATTTTTGTTCATATAGCTGTACATTTTTAAAATACACCATTATCATAAAGAGTATGCTAAGATAAGTCAAGAAATCAAGTTGAAAGGATGGATTTTAATGAAATATTCTCTACAATTAAGCGATGCGATCCACATCTTAGCTTATATCCACATATTTCAAGGAACTGATTTACTTTCAAGCGACATGATTGCAAGTAGCATTGAAACGAATCCAACAAATGTTCGAAAAATCATGAGTCAATTAAAAAAAGCAGATCTTATCCATACAACAAGTGGGAAACCAACACCCGTACTTGCGAAAGCTCCCGAAAATATCAATTTATTGGAAATTTATCGAAGTATTGAAGGCAACACAAATTTGATCCAAGTAGATCCAAAAACAAATCCGAATTGCGTGGTAGGCGCTAATATCCAAGAAGTCTTGGCTGCAACTTATTCTCGATTACAAAAAAAAGTGGAAGAAGAAATGGCAGTAATCACTTTAGATGGACTCATTAAACAGATTGCATTATCAGAAAAAGAGAAACGTCCAGAAAACCAGCCGCTCGTGGAAAAATTTCTTTAGTTTGATGTAAATCAGAGTCACTTTTAGTTATCTAAAAATTAAAATAACAGTTTTATATTATTATTAATTTTATAATAGATTAAATAATCTTCGTACTGGAAAAAAATTGCTGTTTTCTTTTTATTTATTCGGTAAAATTAAACTATGAAGATAACTAAAGGAGGAAATTTTATGAAAGATTGGAAAAACGATTTTTGGGAATCTGATTTAGATCATGGCTATGAAATGTTTATTGAAAAACGCGTTCATGGATGTTTGTTTACACAAGAAAAAATCATCGCAAAAGTCACAGAAGAAAACAAGAAGGAGTATGACATACTTATCCAATTAACAGATGACAACCAATTCTATGGTCTGTCTTGCAGTTGCTCCCACGAAGACACAGGTCATTGTCCTCATGTCGTGGCTACCTTATTCAAATATGAACAAGAAAAAGAGCAGAGAAAAGCAAATGAACTGGTCAAGTTGATTTCTTATGCAAATGAACAAGATATTCAAGACTTTCTATTAATTATTTTAAAAGAGAACCAAGAACTAGCTCAACGATTCCAAGAACATACTGCAATCAAAAATATGGACGATTACGATAAAATGATTGTTATTTTAGAAAAACATACCCATTATTCTGGAAGCAATATTCATGATCGTACACTTCAAAACATCAATAAAGAACTGTCTGAATTTTTAAACAGTCTTATTGATACATCCATCGCAAAAAAACAGATCCTTCATGCATTCGAATTAATGAACAGAATAGTTGAACACTTTGACTTAGCAAAGGTACATAATGTAGAAAATGATATCAGCCTTATCATGCATCAATGGTACTCTCTATGGAAAAAATTACTTAGACATGCGTCTGAGCAAGAAAAACAACGAATATATTCTAAACTTTCGGCTAAAATAAATAACGCAAGCCAATCTCGTTTTTATATCCAACAAATTTTACATGAAGAATTCCCTGAACAGTTCTCTGATCAGGATCAGCAAAAACTTGATCAAACATCTGAAAATAACGGACACTTAAACTATAAAAACAAACGACTGCTATCCATTCGCCAAATGGAAAATTTGAATTATACAGACAATCAAATTCATCAACGTGCACGCGAAAGCTGGCAATCTCCAACTATACGTTCACAATATATTGACTATCTGATGCAAAAGAAAGCATATGAAGAAGCAATCACTGTTTTGAATGAAAGTATTGTATTAGATCAACACTCTTCTGATATGGTCACCTTGCATCGCTATGCATTAAAAAATCTTTATCATAAACTAGGGGAAAAAGAGCTGTATGCGGAACAAGTCTTGCATCTTCTATTAGAGGGAGAGACCGTCGATATGAATTTGATCCATCAATTGAAAAAAACATATTCGATTGATCAGTGGGAAGAAGTACGTGAAAACTTATTTGAAAAATTAAAATATCGTACAGACGTTGGATTGTTTTATTCAAAAGAAAGACGTTATGATTTATTGTTGGATTATGTCCTCAAGTCACCTGGACTGGAAGAAGCAAGTCGCTATTTTTCTTTCTTGAGAAAGCAATTTCCAGAAGCGCTTCTTCAAAAATATGAATACGAATTACGGCGGATGGCTGCTGAGACAACTACACGTTTACGGTATCATAAAATGGCTTTGTTGATCGCCGAAATGGCCACCCTTCCAAGTAGCACCATCTCTGTTCAATTACTGATCAAAGAACTAAAAGAAAAATACCCACGCAGAAAAGCGATGCTAGAAGAATTGAGAAAATTAGAAAAAACGTATAAATAATGTAGCAATAGCGACCCTATTCACAGTCCGTACTTCAAAAAGCCGAATCAACAAGCAACGCCGTTGATTCGGCTTTTTTGAATAGACAATTACAAATTTGTCTATTTCCTATATTTTCCTAAAAAAGAAAAAGCATTTTAAAAACTTTTAAATAACATGATATCTCATCTGTCAATCAAATCCAATCGGAATTGATTGGGCTGATTTACTGGTTGCTTGCTTCACGTCAGTCTCCCACTTGCTATAGATCTCTAAAAATCTCACTTCTTCTTCATCACTATATCCTTCAAAAACAACTTTATCGATATTTTTATGATCAAAAAAAATAGTGGTCTCAGGATTTAATCCTGAGGGATAAAGTACTGCCATATAGTCTGCAAACGTATCTTTTTTCGACTGTTGATCTGTATATACAGCACCTCTTCCAACGATGACTAATTTTTGTAACCCTTCCTCAAGCAACACGACACTTCCTAATGGTAATAACTTTTTCCCCTCATTCATTATATATTTCCTCCTTATCAGTTCCTTTGATATGTTTGTTAAAATATTTCTCTCCATACCATTCTAATTGTGTTTTCCCTTCAAAATTACGGTATTCTTCTGAGTATTTGTGTTTATAATAACCGTGTAATAGATACGGGAAGAATAGATAGGCTTCGGCGAGAATCACTGCAATATTAAACGCTATCCACATAGCAAAAATATTAATAAAACCGATCATATCTGTTCGAGGTGTATTCCCACTAGGGAAAATGAATTTCCAAATCATGACTATTATGACCACTATCCAGCCATAGCTCATTACCATCTGAATGATTTTTTTTATAAAACCACCCACCTTATGTTTCTCTTTATCTTTTATATTAAGCATTTTTATATTTAAGGAATTACATTTACTTCTAATAACGATATAACCTACTATCGTTAATAAAATCAAAACGATTATCATCCCAATAGAAGTTAATAGTTTCAGAAACATAGTAATAAAAAATAAATTTACTGTCAGTATTAACCAAATAAGGTAATTGTTACAGGTGTTCATTGTAATAAAAATTCTTGTACTACTATTATTCCTATTTTTATATCTTGTATATAACCAGATAAATAAATAAATAAAAAGAAATATCCAAAAAAAACTTTCTGGCAAAAAATTTATATCTGGTTCAGGAACAAGGCTATTTCTATCAGGATCTTTTATCCCTAATTCAGTAAATTTAACAAAACCATATTGTCCCATTATTAAAATTATTGATATAGATATTAATAAAAAACGCTTTTTCCCATTATATAATCCTCTTTTTTCAGTATCTTTTATCATATAATCGACTAAACGATCATCCAACAAGTTTAAGCTTTGTTCAAACGTCGCATTGAATAATTTTTTCATATTCTTCACCAATTAAAGCTAATTTTTGGTATTTTTACCGAAAATAGCATCTTTCCTGTTGATTTACCTACTTGTTGAATATTTTTATACACATGTTTGACTGTATCAATACTTTGTTCAATCACCTTACCCACTTTCTCAACACTCTTATCGTATGCTTCATAAGCAACTTTTTTTCCATAATCGTACTTATTTGGAAAAGCAAACTGCAATATTTTATTTGAAAGTCCAAAAGCAACACCAAGTAAAGCACCCGGCGGCCCAGCGACTGCCGCACCTAATGTCATTCCCTCTAACGGTCCAATGCTCTTCACCATCTCTATTCCACCGCCTATTATTCCTTTGCCAACACTTCCTGTTTTTCCATATTCATTCACCGCATTGGCGGCGAAAGTGACGCCTAATTGCGCGTAAGTAGCTACTTGGCCTGCCGTTCCTAATCCTTTGGCAACACCCCAATTTTTAGCTCCTTGCACAAATTGAGATTTCTTCAAGGCTTCGCTGACATAGGTTTTTACGGGAGAGGTAAATTTAGTGAAATTTTGATAGGCCTTGCCTAGCGTATCGATTTTAGGAATCCATTTCCCTTGGGCAACGGCTTTACCGAACATTTCGTATTTTGCAAGACCGCTAAATAATTTATTTTTCATACCTGATGGTAGATGATTAGCAAGCATCCAAAATTCATCGTTGGATGCCAATTTGTTGACTAATGCATCCGGATAATTTTTGATCAACATTTCGAACCGCTTGACTGCATCGGTTTTCCCATCTTTCAAGGGTTGGACCAATTTTTCGATCTCCGCATACATTTCTAAGTAGGCATTATTTGAAGATTCTTCCAACAAAGCTTGTCCGTTTGGTTTGTACTTCTCAAACCAACTCCCATCCACTCCTTTCGGCAATACATAACTACCGTCTGCCTTGATGGTTGTTTGGTTCAAGACTAATACGCTTTGCATGGCGAGTTTCAATTCCAGTAGACTGTTATTGAACAGTCCACTGGTTTGGAAGTTAAAGGCATGCAGTTTTTGTTGTTTGCGTTGCAACTTGTAGATATCTTCTTGCAGGCTGTCCGCCATTCGCATCAAGTTTCGATGAAAATCACTGAGCATTTCTGTGATACCTGGTAATATGCTTGTATTGGCGATCTGCCTAATCGTCTGCGCGTGGTTATCGATTGATTGTTTAGCGAATGTTTTGGCACGAATCTGTCCGCTTAAATTCTCTTCATCCAAGTATCCTTCACTGGCAAGCATTTGATGTGCGGAAGAGTAAAGATTCAAGTCTGACTGAATCCCTTGTACCGCAGTGTTTACCCGATTGATCGTAGGAATGATCAACTCAGAAAACAGCCCTTTCCCAGCTTGATAAGCAGCTCCTGAGAGTTTTTTGCCATCAACCGCTTGAACAACTTGTTGACTACCTGTTCGTAGTTGGGTGATCGTTGTACGAGCAAGCGATAAATTAGTGGTCAGATTGCTCATTAAATTAGAAGACTCTGTGGCTGAATAAATTAGTCCCATCGTTTATTCCTTTCTTTCTGAAGTTCCGTACGTTCTTCTTCAAGTTTGATTACACCTTTTAAGTATTCTTGATCTAGTTGGTGCTGTTGGTTTTCTACCAACTGCGTGAAGTAAGTTGATTTCCCTTCATTCTCATTTTGCTCCCAACGAGCAACTTGGCTTCCTTGGGATACTAATTCTTCTGTGAATTGTTGGATTTCTCGAAAGCTTTTTCGCATGTCCATCTCTAAATAATACATACATTGTTTTAACTGCTGTTTTTCTTTACTCAGACGCTCCAATCGTTGTTCATTGTTGCTGATTTTACGCTCATATTCAGCGAGCAACTCTTCCTTTTCCATACTGACTCCTTACTTGAATCTTGTTTGACTGTCTCTGACTGCGATTGCTTGAGCAAGCTGAGGGAATTTGTTTGCCTGTTCATTGACACAAGTAACTAGATTTGAAATATCGGTGAGTAGGTTGTTACTGACCTCTACTCCTGTTTTCATACTGCTGATCGTGCTCTTGCTTAAAGAACTTGTTTTACTACTACTAACAGATACATTTTTTATTCCTGATACGGCTGCTGTTGCAGTGGATTCCTGAGAAGCGATTTTCGGCATCTTTTTTCTCCTTATCTGAATTGATAGAATGGGTCTTCTTTTAATCTCTCTTCTTCATTGATTTTTATAGTTTCTACAATCTGTACAGGTTTCTCCTCTTGCACGAGTGGTGGTCTAGTTGGCGCATCCCTAAGTTGCTTCAGCAAATCGTCTAAAAATTCTTCATCGTCTTGGTTTTGGAAGCCTTCGAACAACACTTCTGTGATTTGATCGGCATGGATAGAAAAGACTTCTTGGCTCGGTACATCTCCAAACGGATGGGGGGCTACTCGATATCTCGCTATCACTTTTTCTTCTTCATTTTTAGCGATGGCACGAGCAACGACAAAATAGAGCAGTTGGTCATCCTCTGTCCCAACTAGTCTTAAGATACTACCTAGTGGCAAAAACGGTGTGATCATTTCTTCTCTCATGCTTCTTCCTCCGTAGGAAACACCAAAGCTTCCAAGTGTTCATCCTTCAAACTGTGTAGGACGTTTTTAGCAACTATTGCGTTTTTTTCTTGATAAGAAAGATTTTCAATAAATAATTGATTTTGTAAGCTTCCACCAAATAAAATATGATCGATATTTTCTTTTACGAACATAGTGATTCCGCCAAAGGTATTACCCACTTTCGTCATATGATCGAGAAAAACAAACTGTAAATGCTCGTTTCCTCCACTTAGCAGAGCGGTAACTTCCTCAGGGTTCAATGTTAATTTATCGACCAAGTCTGCGATACCATTGATAATGATGATTCTCTTGCCAGTTTCATTTGTTAAGAGAGCTTCTAAAGCCCCTTTTAGGGCTGTTACTTTTTCACTAAGACATGAACGGTCCAAATATAGTGAAACTTTCGGCTTTGCTGGTTCGAGTGTTCCATTTGCATCGATCAACACCACTTCTTCTTGTCTTTCTTGACAAATTTGTTGAAGCAGCCAAGGCATCATCGCACGAAGTTGCTTATTGGATTTGAAAAAGATCCCTAATCTCATGCGCTGGAACAAGTCGAACGATTCTACTGAAGAAGTGGCTTTGTTTAATCCCAAATACAGTGTGTGGCTGTCGTCTTGTTCAAGGTAAGAAGCAAAACTTTTTTGCGTTAGGTTTTCTGGTACCATTGGAATTTTATCTGGGCGTTCGCCTGTCCAAGCTTGATTGATTTCTATAATTTCTTCTTCCAGATTTTGGAGTAGTTCCGCATCATTTTTCCCGTTAATCGGCAGATAAAACTGAATGGTAGTTGGCGTAGAGAGTAAGACTTGTCCGCGCCCATTGATTGCTTCAGGTGACAAAGCATTTCTGCCCATGACCATATTTATTTCATTTTCATCGTTTAAATATAGCGTTATCTTAGTGGCAATATTGCTCATCATGTTAGTCCGAATACTTCCTACACGATTCGCGGTCATCACAAGAAAGATACCCAAACTGGCACCATCTCTTAGTAGTTGAAGAAGCACTTCGTCGATTCTATCTTTGCGCTTATCTTCCAAGCTCAGGCCATCATAACTATCAAGAATGATTCCTAAGATCGGTAATTTTTCTCTTGTTCTTGTTTCGTATTGCGTTAGATTCGCGACACCAGCTTGCTTGAACAAATTTTTGCGTGCTGCCAATAATTTTTCGATGCGATCAAGCATTTTTTGCAGTTTTTCATCTTCTTCCAAAGTCGCTATATCCGCAATATGGGGTAATTCCTTGAGTACTAATAAACCATTATTCCCAAAATCAATTAAATGAAACTGAATCGTTGCAGGGGTGTTTTGACGGGCAAGGTTCATTACAAGAGTTTGCAACACTGTCGACTTCCCATAGCCTGGACTAGCTACGATCAATGTGTGACTCGCTTCTTCGAGATTGAAGGTATAATTCATTTGTTTTTGTTCAGAAGGAATATCTAAACAACCAAATGGGATAGCTAGATTACGAACTTCTGACTGTTTTATTTTTGGCGCCATAATCTGCTTATTTAAGTTCGGTAGCCATGGCTTATCCGGCAATTTGTAGGTAGAATCGGCAAAGATTGTCTTGATCTTATCAATCACTGCTTCTAATTGTGTCGGCAAATCTCGTGTATCTTTTCCTTGAATGATTTCGATATCTGGATCATAGAGTAATTCTAACTGGCCCAATTCGTTGATTTTGAATACCCGTTCATCAATCACTTCTTCGATCAATTGTTCTGGATCATATGGAACCCCCGCATAGCCACTTTGAAATAATTCATATACCTCATTTTCGCCAACTTTCAAATAGCCTCGTCCAGGATTCGTGATTTGTGCGGCATCTGGCGTTTTGAGTAACTCATTCGAGTCTTGGACACTCGCCATTTTCAAGGCAATTTTACTCGTACTATTGGCTTCGATCTGGTCATTGACTACCCCAGAAGGTTTTTGGGTGGCTAAAATCAAATGAACACCTAATGAACGTCCGATTCGTGCAACAGAAGTGAGCTCATCTAAGAATTCTGGAACATTGGCTTTAAGCTCCGCAAATTCATCCGAAACTAAAATCAAATGGGGCAAAGGTTTTTGTGGATAAACAACGTCTGGTTTTGGGGTATTTCTTTGTTTATACAAGGTCATGTAGCCGTTGATATTATTTACACCATATTTGGCAAACTCTCTTTGACGTTTCGCTAGCTCTGCTTTGATGCTTGCTAAGGCTCGCGCAGTTCCAGCACCATCCAAATTAGTGATTGCGCCCATAAAATGGGGCAAATGATCTAAGGTATTGGCTATTCCGCCACCTTTCCAGTCAATAATCAACATGCCGATATCTTCTGGCGAAAAATTGATTGCTAAGCCGATCAAATAAGTCGTTAAAAATTCAGATTTCCCGGAACCAGTCGTACCACCAACTAAGGCGTGTGGTCCATGGACTCGTTCATGTAGATCCCAGTAAACTAAATCTTTTTTTCCACGCCAACCAATTAATGAACGAATCGATTTATTAGGTTCCGCAGTAGCCCAGCGATTTGAAATCGCTAGTTCTTCAACTGTCTTGACCTCATATTGATCCAATAGACTCAAGCTGTCAGGTACGGCATTTTTCTCTACTTCCACATGATGAAGATTCGCCAAACGCCGAATGGCTTTTTCGATTGGATAGGTTGTCGGCAAATGATTGGGAATAAAACGCTGGTTCACATATTCATTGTCCTGATTGATCAACGTTGCTGCTTCATTGCTTTGATATTCAATTAAAGTAGTCGTTGTTTCTGGCAACATATTCAACGTTTCTTTTCCCCAAATGACCGTCATTCCATAGTCTCCTAAGTTTTCGGCTAAAAACTCGTTCAATCCATGACCTGCCAACCAACTTTCATCCAAAATCGAAAAAACATACTGTGGCTGAAAGTGTACCTTTTCATTTCCCGCTTCACGGACTTGTTGTTTTCTTTTTGCCACTATTTGATAAAAAGAATTCAAAATTATGTCTCGACTTTGGGGGTATGCACCATTCCTCTTAGATTTAAAGAACGGATTTTGTTATGAGGTAACCAACGCCATTCTCGCCAATGTTGTTCGTACTCTTCCGACGGGATCAGTGTAATGAATTCGACGTCTCGATAAGAATGCAACACACATAACTGAAATAATAGGAGTTGTAATGCTGTTCGTAAAACACTAGGTGTTCCTGCTAAGCCAACCGTCTGTTCCAGAAGTGAAACGATGATCGGGGCATCTCCAAGTTGTTTATAGGGACTATTAAGATGCTCAAACGCTTCATTACTCAGTTCATCCTCTTCTACCGGCTGAAAGTTTGTTTGAAAACTAGCATTGATTTCGCCGATTCCTAGGCGGACAGTCAAAAAATCTTCGTTCACTGTCATGCGTTCATAAATCCTCGCATGATAATCTTTAGCCATCAATGCTAATTCATCCAGTGAAGGATTCATATATTCTAATGCTGTTTTTTGTGTTTGCTGTAAGACATTAAGCTCTGACTTTTTTTTGATCATATACTGACGGAAATGCTCTTCTCTCATATGATTTTTTCTGTTGATTTCTTTTTTGTTTGTAAAATAACTCGACACAGAAAAACCTGTTGTAAGTAAACTAGCACCTCCCATACTGATCAACATAACTGGATTGCCCCCGCTCAAAAAACTTGTCGCACCGCTCAAAACAACCATACCTAACGGTGGAACGATAGTTTTCAACCACTCATTCTTTCCTTCATTAGATTTCTGCTTAGGCGCTTGGATCTCTATTTTTTCTTTTGGCTCCTTTAAATGGATTCTTGGACTACGCCTAAATGCTGGAAAATTTTCTGGATACTCGGGAATGTAGGGTTCTTCGAGCAACTGCCAGGGGTCCAACTGTAGCTGATTTTTTAAATCTGAGATCTTTAATTGTTTCTCACGCATCTCAATCATGAGATAATCAATGATCAATTGATCGCCTACAGAAAATGGAAAGACACCTTTTTCTACACGTTGGTGATTGTAATAAATCTTGGCCTTACTAGGATAGATTTTTATTTGATAGTCATCAGTACTATTACGATGAATAAAAATCAACGCATCCGAATCAATACGGATCGCCGAGTCTTGTGTATTTGATAGATAGACGCTTTCCCTTGGCTTATTGACGATTACCGTTTTCAAATTTTCATGATGAACGAGGAGAAACTTTTCATCCTTGACTAATTCTCCTCCACAAAAAAGCTGTCCGTCTTCACAGGAAAGTGTTCGATTGTCCAGTATTACTTGATTGTTTTTTTCTGTTATTTGTTTATGAATAAACGTCGAACCAAAGTAAAAAAGATCATAAAGAACTGAAACGGAATGTTGGATTTGATCAGTTATTGAATTTGGCTTAGTTTGCTTCATTACTATCCGTCTCGCTTTCTAAGATTTCTAAGTACTTATTGATTTCTTCCTCATAACTTGTTAATAACTCTTGCTTCTTCTGTCCACTCATCTTGTTGTTTGCTCGCGTCGCGTCGTATAGTTTGGTGTAGGCATGTAAAATGTATTGATGATCGCCGAGGTTTTGTGCGATATCTAATGATCGTTCAAAATTCCCCCTTCCAATATAGATCCAGTAAAGCAAAGTATTCTCATTTGATTTTTGAGAAATGTTATTTAAGATTGCTGTCTTTTGCTCATTCGACAAATTATCCAGCTGTACCGCGCTGACTGCAGCGACATATTGGGCACCAGAAGGGAGATCTTCGGGTTTATCATCTTTTAATGTGGTCAAAACACCAGCATAATTATTAGCAATATATTGCGTTTCAGCAGAACTGATCCGTTCTTGTGCGGGAAGTTTATCAAACGCATAGATACCTGTTGTAAGCGCCAAACCCATTGTTGAAATACTTAATAAAAGCGTGCCCCACTTAAACATAAAATAGCTTCTTTTGTTCACCATTTGAATTTCTGATGCACGTTTCGTTTTCTGCTGTACGACTTGTTCGCCAATCATGCGGTCGATTTCTGCGACACTGTTTGCTCTTTGGATTCGTTTAGAAAACTCGTCCTTCAATGTGCCATTTCCTTCAATCAGTTGCTCATAATCGAACTTAGGATGTAAAATTGTCAGGATCAAGGCACGATATTGCTTCAAAAATTCTTCTTCGGTTATTTCATAAGGAATAATTGAATGCGCAAAACCTCTATGTGCTACGATGATTTCTTCTCCAAATAGAAATAGATTGGCTGGATGGATGAACGGCTGGATCGGGCTACTCAAAAACTCGGATAAGAAATTGATTTTTTGTGCAAGTAATAATCGTTGAAAAAGTTCTGTTCGTTTAAGGTACTCTTGCAAAGAATACATTTGTTTACTTTTCTGGTATTGAATGACGAGTTTTTCCTCTGAAGATTCTACGATCTGTCCAGAGAGCAAGTGTTTTTTCTGTGTTAAGAATAGTTGATACTGTTCTAAACGATCGAGTTGGTATTGCTTAGCATTCAGTGTCACTTTGACAGCATCAGTTGTTGTCTCAATCATGATCGTTTCAGAAATATCTTTTATGTGGGTCACGTTCGTTCCTCCGATTTTTGTTGAGATTCATGGATCAGTAAATGATCGCCTTCACTTAATGGATAGTCTGCCACATATGCCTCTTCCTTTAAGCGGATCGGTTTATTCAATACCACTAAGTCGAACACCTCTGGCAAGGACGAACCATTTTGTATGAAAGATTCCTTCAGTAATTCTTTTAATCGTGTAATCGTTACTTGGGTCGGGATCTGTAAGTCAATGATTTCTTCTTTGACTTGTAAACTTATCCCAATTGCTTGATTTCTATCCAACTACAACAGTCCTTTAATCATTTTTGTATTTCTGCTGTGAAAACTTTTTACCAAGATAATTGCCTCCAATAGTCAGTAAAATACTTCCTAGTAGAAGTAAGATCCACAAAACAATTCTTCCCTGGATAGCTGTGTGATTTGGGTTAGCTGACACCTGATGTCCTACAGACATTTGCCCTTCTTTGAATAATTGGGGTGTAATTGTTTGCTCAAAGACCTGTGGCTGTGGAGTTGCTTCCGACACAAAGACGAGGTTGTGAGCAGTAGAAATCTGTTGTCTTTGTTGTTGGACACGTTCTTGGTCTAATTTTGTTTTATCTTCTAAAAATAAATCTTGCACTATAAATGTTGTTTCATGATCTTCGATGCCTTCCCTTTCTTGGTAGATCACATGGTTATTGATAGTGAGTGTGCTTGCAAAGACTGTGACATTCGGGTGACTTAAAAATAGTAAAACTACCAACAAAAAGAAAAGCCCCCCTATTTTTTTCTGAACCATTTTATACCTCCGTTTATTCATTTGACCGTTCTTTTTTCTCTTCTGGTCGGACAATAAAATTCAGTATCACTCCAAATATCAGGAATAGAACGAGCATGAGATAACTTCCCCAACCGATGACACCCTCATTCATCAGCACATTAAACCCGTTTTGAATATTCTGTAAAGGTGACAGACGATAGAGCCATTCTGTCAACGAGCCATTTTTGATTGCTACGCCCAACAAAGGAGTCAACATGAAGAACAAGCCAAAAATCCCACCACATAAATACAACGTGATTTTTTTGAATTGGCGCATGAACCCTAAAAGAATCAATTGACCACTAGCAAAGACTAAAAATGCATAAACGAACCAAACAAAAGAATGCGCGACTCCTGATACTATGGTCGTTAAAACGCTATAAATAAGTGACAGAACTAACGTTACACTGAGTACCGCCACCATATTAGGCACGTTTTTCCATATACGGTTCGGTGTGACTAACAAATCGACAGAAGTCACTACACGTTTTTTCATCACGCTAGACAATTGAAAGGATACTAACAGAATCATAAAGCCACCGATCAATGTCACATAGTAAGGAGTCAATGAGCTTTGTCTTGTTTGACCAAAGCTTCCTTGTCCTAAAATTGGACTTGCTAAAAAATTAAAGACATGTGGATTGTCTGCCCCTCCATTCTTTGTATTCGAAAGGACTTCACTAAATGATTCGGCATATGTTTGATTTTCAGAGACAGTCTGTGCTGATTCATCAAGAGAGGTACTTAGATTACTTAAAATAGTGGTGGCATTCTCTTGTACTTCGATGGTCGATTCTTTTAGCTGATCGATTGTAGGTGTGATATCAGCTACTTCTGCCGCAGATTGACCGGTAACTTCAGCTGCTGCTTTTGAACTTGCCATCAATCCTTGCATCGTTTCGATCAGACTGGCTGTTTGAGCTTCAATCAGAGCGTATTCATTTTCTTTAGGATGTGGATTTTCTTCTGAGATGACGGATTCCGCTTCTGTTTGTGCCGTTTGCTGCCAACTGTCGTATACTGCATGGATTTGTTGATTCGCAGAGGCGAACCAGTGGTTTAATTTGTCCGCTTCTTCCATAAATGTCTGTGGTAATGTCATTAATTGCAAGGTACCGTACAAGGTTGGTTTTAGTTCTTCAGGTTCTTTAGTCCCAGGAGAACCAATGACTGCTTGTAATGCAATGATTTGATTCTCGGTATCGCTATACAACTGATCCCCTGTTTTTTTGTATTCCTGATACAGTTGTTCACTGATCATCGAAGGTTTGTCGCTTTCCTGAAGATTGTTATATAGCCAATAGATCGAACGAGAATCAGCTAATTCAATAAGGGATCTCCCCATATTTTCTGGTTGATCGATCATCTGTCGATATGCGGGAATCGTTATAGAATGGTGTGGTGCACCAAATAGCGTGACGATTTGTTGCGCAGTCGTACTTAATAGTTGAAACTGTTCCAAGATTTGTGGCACATCATCAATCAATGGCTGATCCATTGGAAGATATACCGAGAATTCACTCATTGGTTGTTCGCGTTCATTGATCATCCATGTGTAAAACACCTGATTGTATGAAGTAGTTTGTTGTTCTGGAGTCAACTGCCACTTTAAAGGAATGCTTACTTCAAAGTTCAATTTATCTGATAGCGAAGGATATTCTATACGCTGGTATGTCTCTTCCGTTTCCTCCTCCGGTTCAATCGTCCAAGGTTGTACGATTGTGAATGATTTGTATCTACTCGGATTGCTGTTTCATAGTTGTAGGGGGCTAGTAACTGATTCAATTGAGTTTCCATTTCTATAAAATCATATGTTGGATCAAAAAAGAGCATTCCTTGCTGCTCTTCTTCTGCTTGTATCGAGAGGAACGTATCTTGATTTAACTCAATTGACATCTGTTGATTGGTGGTGGGTAAAGAAATCATTGCATCATGTTGTGCGTTCGGTTCAAGATAAGCAAAAGAGGCTTCACTTCCGATTGGTCGGTCAAAATCATGGGCATAGCGTGTAACAATCGCTAGCTCATCATTGAAAATGGCGGCCTGATCCTGACTGATCACTGCTTGATTTTGTAATTCAGCTAATAATAGAGCTAAACTATCCACCGAGATCCGGGGCAATATCTCCTCGATAACTGATTGGTACGCCCCATCTAATTTGGGTTCATTCCTTTGATTTGTCATCAATTTGATAATCGCATTTTTCACTTGAACTTCTGTCGCAGTTGCGGGTGTACTTGTCGGATCATTATAATACGCATTGGCAATTTGACCTTTTAAGCGTTCTAGCTGTTCTACTTGACTCTCCAACTCAGTAATTTGTTGTTGGATCTCTTCGATGCGGGTTTGTTGATTGGTTTGAAACGCCGTTGCCTGAGCCAAGAAATCCCAATAAATACCGAAACTATTTTGTTCATTTGGTGTATAAAAGTTACTAAATTGAGCTAAAATCGCATCATTGAATAAGTCGTATTGATTTCTATAATCAGTTGTTGCGTTCTCCCACTGAGTGGTTAATTGATTTTTTTGTAAGATGACTTGTTGATTGAATTGATCGATCGCTCCAGTGATTTTTTCATTCGTTTCTTTTGTATAATCAACAATTGTCTCCTGAACATTTTCTGTCTCTTTGTGAGTCTCTTCTAAACTTGTATTATTGCGCTCCAAAAGAGATTGTACCGAATCAACAAAGGCCTGTTGTTGTGCCTTGAATGCACTATTTGTTGTATCTAAAATACTAGTTGAGTCTAATACACTCGCATAGTTGTCTGAAATATTTTGGAATGGCTGATAGATACTATTTTCTAGATTTTGCTGATAATTGCTATGTGTATTCGTCATTTTATTCACGTTTTGCTGCGCTTCAGAGAGATTTCCTACAATACTAGAGAAATACATCTGCACAACACGCTGATTGAAGTTTGTTAAAATCTGATTCACTTGTTCTTCGATCATTTGGTTAGTTATCTCATTTTGACCATCTCGAACTTGGTATTCGATGATCGCTTTTTCTGGATTGATACTTTGTAAAGATAATAGTTTTTCCGAAAAATCTTGGGGAATAATGATTTTTGCATCGAATTGGCCGTTCTCTAGTCCTGCTGTTGCAATATTACGCGTAGTCGTTTCCCAACGATTGGCAGTATCTTTATTGATCAGTGTCACAAAATCGGTTCCTAACAAGTACTGCTGACCTTCAAAATCTGCTCCTCGATCCTCATTTACCAAAACATATTGCATTTTTGTCGTCGGGCTGGCGGTGCTCGTGATGATACTCTTTTCTTTAAAGCCAATATAAGCAAAGAAAAGAAGCAAAGATAAACTTGCGATGATCGCAAGGATAAATGGCTGCTTTTGCTTCAGATGGTTTTTCAAGTTGTTCTCCTCCTTCTAAAAGAGCATGGGGTCAGAAGTGACTTGTCTGTATTTCTACCTTTCAAAATAAGCGTCAAAATCCAAAAATAGCTAGCTGATTTCGGATTTTGACGCTTATATCATGGCGATGTGCACTTCTGTCATATCCTCTTTTTAGGCTATAGCTGAGATGCTCTGTTTTACATTGTGTATTGTTGCACATGTGATTCGTTTAAGAAAATCTAGCAAAGTGACTTCTGTTTGAACATCAAGTTAAAATCCAAACGAACCTGCATCTTGACGATCGCGTTCTGCAACCGTATCAGCATACTTGTTCAACTGCTGATTGATGCGCTCAAGAAGTTCTTCCATTTGACGAACATTACCTTCTAATTGGTTGTATTGTTCCAAATAAGCTTGAAATGCTTGTCCTTTCCACTGTTGACTGATTTGTTGGTTCATTGCATTTACTTTACGGATCGCCTCTTGGATCTGAGAGGCTGCCTGTGAATAAACCTGTGCTTGTGACTTCAGTTGTTCGGGGGTGACTGCAATTACTCCTGCCATTTTTGTACCTCCTAAAATTTTTTTGACTAGTTTATCATACTTGATTTTCAACTGGTCAAAATAAAATACGCCGAATAAGGTTGATCTTCGTCGTATACGCACAATTCTTTTCGTATAAGATTAGTTATTTTAAGATAGCATTCAATTACTAGCGGGGGGAAACTCATTCTTGAGTTCAAAATCCACATGGTACGCCTGCTCCACGAAGCGTAACAGTTCGTATTTTTTTTGATATTGTTGCTTTGAATCCAAGTAGCAACTGACTGCTAAAGCGTTTTTTATGTGATACTTCCCTTTCTTATTACCTTTGATCACATACCAGACGCCTTGCAAAAACAATTGCAAGTTACGCTCATAGTATAGTTCTTCTTCAAGGAAATACTCTTCTAACTTCGCACCATATTTCCAAACCAGGCGGAGATCCTGATTTTTAATAAATAGAATGAGGCCATTTGCCAACATGCGAAATGTCTCACTTTGCCCGCTGCGGTTTTCTTCGTAGACCGCCAAACTAAGAAACGACTTTTCTAAAATCAAATCGATAAATTTAGGATGGAACGCATACATACAATTAGTAAACAAAAAAATTTCGTAGCGAGTCCATGTTTGTGCCTTCATTAAATACTGATAAACCTCTGAAGATAGCACATCGATTTTTTCCTCTTTTAATTGAGCGATCATCAAGCGACACAGACTGATTAGATGACGTTCTCTTTGAGAATCAGGTTCTTCTGTTTCATACAACATGATAATACTATGTAATTCTAAACTATCTTTCTTTTCAAAAGCGACTACCGCTTCTTGCATCAATCGATTGACCTCGGATAAATCATTTGGAAAATTAAATAACTGCAATTCATCATAGTCCAAATTTAGTTTTTTCAAAAAATAAGTCAACTTACTGACTGTCGTATCTGCTTTATTTTGAATAAAACGTTTATATACAGAACGACTAGCTTCCTCTCCACAAAGTTCTGCAATCGTTATTCCTTTTTGCTTTCTGACAAATTCAACGATCTCCCATACTTCCATTTTTTCACTCCTGACCTCTTTCACTGAATCTTGAACTCAAAGATTTTATAGAAAGAGCTTCTATGATTGAAATTTGATAAAGCTAAAAATCCCCGTTTATTATAATCTTACCATCATTCTCGTTTGAATATTACATTTATTTATAATAACTGTTGTTTTTAAATATAAAGACTTTACTAATAAATACAAAAAAACAGAACAGAAAAACATTGATGTTATTTATAAGAGCGATAATAATGGAATAAACAATGTATTTTTTGTTCAAAATGTCATGATAAACAAAGAATGAGCACTCGCAACGGTACTTTCCGCGAGTGCTCATTCCGTTTTCTGATACATCAGATTATCAATGCTATCATACCAATTATAATGTTGATTGTTGTGGACTATTTATTAGAGTTTCTACATATTTTTTGGCTTTTCTCAGCAGTTGGATTTTTCTTATCTGGCTGACATAGTTTTTACGATCTAACATGAAATAGTTATTTTCTCTGATTACGCTTAATTGCTCTCTATAGATCATTGCAGCAGCAGTTAATGCGAGTTGACAATTTCGGTCAATAAACGGCAGCATCGTAAAAGAAGTTTCATATTTTTTCTCTGCTTCATTAGCTATCGCTTCCCATAGATCAATCAATGGCTTCGCAGGTTTATCTGCTTGCAACATGGTTTCAGTCACACCATGGGCACGCATCATTTCCTTTGGTAAATAAATTCGTCCCATTTTATTATCTTCACCGATATCTCGTAAAATGTTAGTGAGTTGCATCGCTTCACCCAGCCTTTTTGCCTGTGACTGGATTTTTTCTGCTTGGTCAGATAATAAAGGTAACAACATCAAGCCGACACTACCTGCGACATAGTAACAATAGTCTTCTAAGTCAGCCAATGTTTCTGGCTGTGTAAAGACTAAATCTTGCTTTTGACCTGCGATCATGTCGTAGAACGGAGACAAGGTCATGGGATAAACGGAAAAAACAACCGACAAGGCACGCCAAATTGGTTCATCAGGAATTTTACCCATGGAGAAAGCATCTAGTTGGTGTTTTAGTGCCAACAATTCTTCCTCACTATGGGCTAAGTCAACTGTATCATCTGCCAAGCGACAAAAAGCATAAATGGCATAGACACTTTTTGCTTTTTCTTCAGGAAGTTGAGAAAACGCAGCGTAAAACGATTTTGAATATTTTTTTATCACAGTTTCACAATAGGCAAAATCGTCTGCGTGTTTTTCAAACAGTTCCTGATTAGTTTTTATCATCTTTAACCAACTCCTCTACCGCAAGCTTAGCACTTTGCATCACGATTGGTACACCAGCTCCGGGATGTGTGCTGCTACCACAGAAATAAAGATTCTCAGCAGAAGCAAATTTATTATGAGGTCGATAATAGTTACTTTGTTTTAAGGTTGGTTTCAACCCAAATGTTGCACCATTATAGGCATTGAAATGTTGTTCAAAGTCTTTTGGTGTATAAAAACTTTCTGAAACGATATGCCCTTCAATATCAGTAAAGTCTGTCTTTTCTTTTAATAATGTCAATACTTTTTGACGATATTCTTGGACTTTCGCTTCTGACCAATCTTCGTATTTTGAAAGTTCTGGAACTGGTACTAATACATATAATCCTTCATGGTTTTCTGGGGCTAATGATTCATCCATGATCGTAGGACGGTATAGATAAAAGGATGGATCTTCCGGTAAACGACCATCTTCAAATAAATCATCCACATTTCGTTTGAAGTCATCTGCAAAATAGATGCTGTGGAGATAATCCCCCGGATATTTTTTATCTAGACCTAAATATAGTAAGAAACAAGAACAAGAGTATTCCATCTTATCGATTTTCTTATCCGTATATTTCCCACGATTCTTTTCATCAGGAATCAACTCTTTCATTGCATAAGGAAAATCAGCACCACAAACGACCGCATCTGCTTCTATTCGTTCTTGTCCGATTCGAACACCTTTTGCCACTTTATCTTCAATGATCAATTCATCAACGGGTGTATTATAATGGATCGTTCCACCTAATTCTTCTAATAAGTTAGCTAGTGAGGTTGCTAAAGTATACATACCTCCTTTGATAAAATGAACGCCATATAAAAGTTCGATCATCGGGATAATCGTGTATAACGATGGACCTTGATATGGGGAAACACCGATGTATAAGGTTTGGAACGCCAATGATTTTCGCAAACGTTCATCTTTAACAAATTTAGCAATCGATGAATACGCATCACTAAATGTTCTTAGACGAATCCCTGCCCATAGTGATTTAGGATTATAGAAATCCCAAAAACCACGAAAGGATTTAGTAATAAATGCTTCTTTGGCTATGTGATAACGCTTGTAGATATCCGCTAGAAACGCATAATAGCCTTGCGCATCTTCTTGGGAAATCGCTTCGAGCGTTTTGGTCAATTCAATGAGATCATTTGAAAATTCGATTGGTTCTTCTTTATTGAAATAGAGTTTCAACATAGGATCGACTTTTTCCATCGGAATGTAGTCATCCGGATCTTTCCCACAAAATTCAAATACTTCGCGATAGATTTCAGGCATCATCACGATCGTTGGCCCCACATCAAACGTGAACCCATCTTTTTTGATTTGATTCATCTTGCCGCCAGGGCCACTTTCTTTTTCGTACAATGTTACTTCATAGCCTAATTTTTGCAAGCGTACAGCTGCACTTAATCCCGCAACTCCTGCACCTGTTACAATGACTTTTTTCATGACATCCACCTACTCAATTCTTGTTCTATAAATTTTTATCATCTGATAAATTTTAGGATATCATTAAATCCGTTATGTCATAAAATAAAACGCTCAAATAACATACGTTACATTAAATTTTCTTCATTTTTCTTTGTTTTTAATTCATTTTTTATCATTTTTCACTCAGTATTATTTACACGTGAAATATACAATCTAGATAGCCATTGTCAGCTAAAACTGAATAAACAGCCTTCAAAAGTCAATTCATTAAAAAAAGCCATGACATCCGAAAATATTTTCATATTTTTTAGATGTCACAGCTTTTTTGGCTGATTACTTTGTGAAAACTTAGACAGTTTATTCAGTTTTATGTTGAAATTCATCTAAACGTGCCCGAACTTCATCAGTGGATTTCGTGTTCATCAATTGCACACGCAAATCGTTGGCTCCTGGAAATCCTTTGACGTAGATTTTGAAGAAACGATGTAAGCCTGTGATCGAACGTGGGATCTCTTTTGCATAGTGGTCTTGTAAATCTAGTTGCAAACGCAGTAAATCAATAAGTTCTTCTGCTGAATGCTCTTTCGGTTCTTTTTCAAAGGCAAATGGATTTTTAAAAATACCTCGGCCGATCATGATGCCATCTACACCATATTTTTCCGCTAATTCAAGCCCTGTTTGGCGGTCAGGGATGTCACCATTGATCGTCAACTTCGTTTGTGGGGCAATTTGGTCACGCAAGGCAACGACTTCAGGAATTAGTTCCCAATGTGCCGCCACTTTACTCATTTCTTTGCGTGTACGTAAATGAACAGAAAGATTCGCGATATCTTGCTTTAGTAAATGACTGATCCAATCAACCATTTCAGCTTGCTCTGTGTAGCCAATACGTGTTTTTACACTTACCGGTAACCCTCCAGCTTTTGCAGCTTCGATCAATTCTGCCGCAACCTCAGGACGTAGGATCAAGCCACTACCTTTTCCACGTTCTGCCACATTCGGTACCGGACAACCCATATTGAGGTCTATTCCTTTAAAACCCATCTCGGCTAGTTGAATACTCATCTCTCTGAAAAATTCCGGTTTATCTCCCCAGATATGTGCCACCATCGGTTGTTCATCTTCAGTAAATGTCAAACGTCCTTTGACACTTTCTTTGCCATCTGGATGACAAAAACTATCTGAATTAGTAAATTCGGTGAAATACACATCCGGCGCACCGGCCTTTTGGACAACATGGCGAAAAACCACATCTGTCACATCTTCCATCGGTGCTAATACAAAAAAGGGCGTAGGTAGTTCAGCCCAAAAATTATTCTTCATCAAGTACACTCCATTTCGCTATATAAAAAGTTCCATCAAAAACATTGTTGCCATTATACAAGGAAAAAGAAAAAGAAGCAAAGTAGAGGTTGTGAAAGGAGCGATCAGCACTAAGGCATAAGAAAGGAAAATCGAAAATGGTTGTTTCATTTTTGATTTTCCTGGCTTATGTCCGAAGTGTTGCTCCTTGAACACCGTTTATCATAGGTTGTGAAAAAAGCGTTTTGACCTGAGCAGTAAGATAGAAAATTGTAAAATAGCTTTTCATATTTTGCAATTTTTTAGCTTAATGTTGAAGGTCAGCTTTTTGAACACCGTTTATCGAGGTTGTGAGAAAGCCGGTCAGCTCCGAATATTAAGGCGGAAATTGGGAAAATAGCTTCTCATATTTTTTCAATTTCCGCCTTAATATTGAAGGAGTTGGCCTTCGAACACCGTTTATCGAGGTTGTGAGAAAGCCGGTCAGCTCCGACTTACTATTGAAGGAGTTAGCTTGCCTCGTTCGCTTAACTTCTTAACCCTCTACCTTTATTGATCAAGTACCAACACGTTGAATAAAGCACTACAATGAACAGTACAAGGATCGCAATCGAAATGAAGATTGGCACATCGGTGGTGCCTAAGAAACCATAACGGAAACTTGAGATCATATAAACAATTGGATTTACTTTTGAGATGGCTTGCCAAATCGGTGGTAACATCGAAATTGAATAAAACACCCCGCCAAGATAAGTCAAAGGTTGTAACACAAACGTTGGTACAATGGACACATCATCATAAGATTGGGCGAAAATCCCATTGATCAAACCAGCAAGCGAGAATAAGATAGCGGTCATCAATAGTGTTAATACAACGATCGTCCATGAATAGACATGTAATGGCACAAAAAATAGAGAAATCATTGTGACTAATGCACCGACCAAGACACTCCGTCCCAACCCACCGATCACAAATCCCCAGATGATGACATGTGTTGGTACAGGGGCAACTAAAATCTCTTCGATATTCTTTTGGAATTTTTGTGAAAAGAATGAAGAAGAAACATTTGAATAAGAGCTTGTGATGGCGGACATCATGATCAATCCGGGAACAATAAATTCCATGTAGGAGAAACCACCCATATCACCGATTCGTCCCCCGATCATTTTCCCAAAAATGATAAAATACAAAGACGTAGTGATCACTGGTGGTACTAGCGTTTGTACCCAGATACGCATATAGCGATTGGTTTCTTTGATTGCTAAACTTTTTAATGCAGTAAAATAAAGATTAAACATTTTTCTTCGTTGCCTCCATATGATAAGTTTCTTCCGTAATTTTCAAGAAAAGTTCTTCTAAGCGATTGGATTTATTGCGCATAGACAAGACTTTGATCCCTTGCGCACTTAACTGTTCAAAGATCCCATTCACTCCTTGATCACGCTCCACTTCAACCGCAAGTGTGCGTTCATCTTCTAAGATACTTGTATAGCCAATGATCTCTGGCTTTTTATCATAAGGTGCTAAGTCAAAGATAAACGTTTCAAATTGTAATTTGGAAAGCAAGGCTTTCATAGAGGTATTCTCAATCAGTTCACCCGATTGGATGATTCCAATATTTCGACAAAGCATTTCTGCTTCTTCCAAATAATGAGTCGTCAAAATGATCGTTGTTCCTGCGTGATTCAATTCACGTAGAAATTCCCACATTTCTCTTCTTAATTCAATATCGACACCCGCTGTGGGTTCATCTAGAATCAATAATTTGGGTTCATGCATCAATGCACGGGCAATCATCAATCGTCGTTTCATCCCACCTGAAAGCATCCGCGCACGAACATTGCGTTTCTCCCACAAATTAGATTGTTTAAGATATTTTTCACTACGTTTCAATGCTTCATTACGGGACACGCCATAGTAACCCGCCTGATTCACGACGATTTGTTGCACTGTTTCAAACGGATTGAAGTTGAATTCTTGGGGCACTAAGCCGATTTGTTGTTTTGCTCGTACTAAATCTGTATCCAGATCATAGCCAAATACTTTCACTTTTCCCGATGTCTTATTCACTAATGAAGTGATGATCCCGATCGTTGTTGATTTCCCTGCACCATTTGGTCCCAATAATGCATAAAAATCTCCTTCTTCAACCGTCAGATCGATGCCTCGGAGTGCTTCCACACCTGTCCCATATATTTTTCTTAACTCATTTATCTCAAGAGCATATGTCATTTTTTACTAACTCTCCTTATTTTGTCTGATTTACTATTTTAGCATGTAAAGAGGTTGTGAGAAAGCCGTTAAGCTCCGAATAGTAAGGCGGAAATTGAGAAAATAGTTCCTCATATTTTTTCAATTTTCGACTTACTATTGAAGGAGTTGGCTTTCGAACACCGTTTATCTAGGTTGTGAGAAAGCCGTTAAGCTTCATGCAGTAAGATGAAAATGAAAAAACCACAAGTCCTTCCAGAAAATAATTCTGTCGTCTCTGTGGTTTTCATTATCAATGATGGTTATTGACTAAATACTTTCAGCTTGGGCTTATTTCTTACTCCACTACCCGCCATTGGCGATGTTGATCAAAATAGGCGGCTTCTGCTTGTGCCTCTTTCACGATTGCTGTAGGATACTTCAGCACATCTAATAATGCGATGGCATTTCTTGTCTTAGCAGGTCCTTGTTTTAATTTAAAGTCAAAGCTGATCCCCTTCTCAGGCGTCACTTGCTCTTCAAAATGGACATTGGCACAATCTTTTTTCAAGATCTCTGTCAGTTCGATATCATGTGTTGCGACAAAGGCTAAAGAAGGGTAATCACTCAACCAATTCACGATAGCTGCTGAAGACGCGATCCGTTCAATCGTATTTGTCCCTTTCAAGATCTCATCGACAAAGCAATAGCAACGTTCTTTTGTTTCCACTTGCTGTAATAAGCGCTTGATCGATTTGATTTCTGAAACAAAGTAACTATCGCCTTCAAACAAATTATCTTCGATCGCCATCGAGGTCAAGACATGACCGGGTTGGATCGTGAAAGATTCGGCTAAAGCAGTTTGGATCGTTTGCGCTAAGATACAGTTGATGGCAATACTTTTGACGTACGTCGATTTTCCTGAAGCATTCGAGCCTGTGACCAATGTGTTCTGTTGCCAATCGATGGGATTGACGACTGCCTCTGCAATCAGAGGGTGATACGTATCCTCTGCCATAATCCCGCCTTCTGCAAAGACTGGTTGACAAGAATAGGGCATGTAGGTGCGATAATTCAATACTGCCGCAGCTACTTCTAGCTCTCCGAGTAATTGCCATAATTCAATCGCTTGTTCCGTTTTCTTTTCCAATCGGCTAATGACAAAATGATACGAAATAAATGGCAACATGAACATCATATTCAAGTAGTCAAAAAACAACTCCGCTTCTGAGCCATTTTTCACTCGAAATGAAAAACCGAACTTAGGGATTTCTTTTAAAGGCTGAACATTTTTTTGTAACTCTGCTTGTAACGGTGTGGCAAACGTAGCTATTTTTTTCGCCGCAGAAATCGTAGAAACAAGATAGCTCATACTATTAAGTTCTGTTTCGAGTGTTTGCTTTTTTATCAAGTAATAAACCGTATTGAATAACACACTAATGATCGCGAGATAAATGCCGATCACTTGTCCAAGTAAAAACAAGCCTAAACCAATGAGTGGTAACATGCCTAAAAAGGCAAATAGCCCAATATGACCAATTCTTTTGCTTTTGCCATCTGCTAAGTATTGTTTGGCAAAATTCCGGTCTTTTTTTCCAATTCGTGCAAATTGATATTGGATTTCTTCTCTCAACTTAGGATTTTCTTGATAGAAAGTAATCAACTTTTCTAGACGCTGATCTTGTCCAAAATCAAAATTACGCAGTCGCTGATAAAGCGCTTCTGAACCCACACTTGAATACGTATGATTGAGCGTTTCGAATACTTCAAACATATCTAGGTCATACCAAGTCAAGTCATCGACTTCACTGTCCCACGTGCGAAACTTTTTTTCTGTCTGCCAAGCTTCTTTTAAGCTCTCCTCCTTATCAAATCGTACTTGATATGGAAGCTTCCCCCATTTGTAACGGATATCTGCTCTTAATTTTTTTCGCGAATTGATTTCTAAGACAATTAAGATTCCAATGATGCCGACGATCAGGAGCATGATAAATTCTGTTTGACTCATAAATTTTCTCCAATCTATTGAATACTTTAAGTATAGCACTGATTGGAAACATAAATGGACTTATAAAAAAACTATCCTTCTTTTTCACCGTATTCATGTTGATTCTAGACACCAACTAATTCCATCGAAAAGTACCATTTGATTTCCTTCATGTTGCAATCCTTCTGAAAAATGTGCAGGAGTCATACAAAAAACTTTACCTTTACCATACAGATGTCGCCAAGCAGCAATCGATTCACCATAGTGAGAAAAGCTGTGCATCAGAACTTCCGTTTCGCCTATAGCTACCTCAGTGAAATAGTGTTCGTCCCATATTTTATAAGACTTACCATTTGGTTCTCGATAGGTTACTTCTGTAGGTTTGGGATGATGAAGGAAGCGCCCCCGCAACATCTCACTAAACGCAGAGTGGATCGGGTAGCTAGAAAGTCCTGAATGATACGCAATCAGGCTTCCGCCACCCGCTACATACTTGGTGATCAACTGATCGTATGTTTCATTTAACCAAAAAGCGTCATTTGTTTTGGGTGCTAACCGATTTTCCTTTGAAAGGAGGAATAAATCAGGTTGCTCATGTAATGCTTTGGTTAGTTGCTCGATCGTCAGATCAGTCATCTTTAGTTCTTGTGGGAAGTGCTTAGCGATCCCCTGAAAATAGTTGACTAACGGATCATGCGGATGGTAAAAATCGCCTAACAACGTGATCATTTTTTTCACTAGGAACACTCCTTTCACTTAGGTACTCGTTTATTATTTTTCGTACATGTGACAAATTTCCTTTGTACATTCGTATACTTTACGATAACGCGCATACACCTTTTGGTAAATTTCCACTTGTTGCGGGTTCGGTTGCACAGGGGATTGGTAGGAAACAAAAACACTTGCACATTCGTTCAAATCAGTAAACCAGTCACAGCCTACTGCTGCTAACATAGCGGCGCCAAGCCCAGGTCCTTGTTCGGTGGTTAAAGTAACGATCGGTCGATTGAAAATGTCCGCTTGCATTTGGAGCCACGTCTGATTTTTTGCGCCGCCACCGACTGATACGATTGTTTCGATTTTTTGTTGGGTCATCTCTTCCATGATCGCTTGGGAGTCCTTTAGAGAGAAGGTAATCCCTTCTAGCACGCTACGGGTAAAATGTTTCAATTCGTGTTGCGTATCTATCCCAATAAAGCTTCCTCTGATTTGACTATCACTGTAAGGCGTCCGTTCCCCTACGATATAAGGAGTGAACAATAAGCCATTACTGCCTGCATCAACACTTCCGATTTCTGATAGCAACTCGCTGAAGGAACGATTAGGAGCAAAGCGCTGTTTGAACCAACTCAAGCTGTCGCCAGCTGCTAAGGTCACACCCATGGAATACGCGGCACCTGAGGCATGTTGGAAGAGATGGAGCTTCCCTTGATAGTCTCTATCCACATTTTTTTCGTAACGAAGGAATACTCCACTTGTGCCGATGGAACATAATCCAAGACCTTCTTCTAAAATACCAGCGCCAACAGCGCCACAGGCATTGTCGGCACCGCCTGCAATCACTTTGACTGGCTTGGTAAAGCCGTATCTTTCTTTTAATTCCTCTTTCAATGTCCCCACCACGTCAGTAGAAGCCACTAAAGGAGGTAAGATGGCTGGATCGATCCCAAATTCTTCTAAGATTTCTTCATCCCACTGCTTCGTTTCTTGATCCAGCAGTAGTGTGCCAGCCGCATCTGACTCGTCCATATGATACGAACCAGTCAACCAGAATCGTAAATAATCTTTCGGTAATTGAATGTGTTTGACCTTTTCCCAACTCGCTGGTTCGTGTTCTTGGACCCATAAGATTTTCGGTAGTGTAAATCCTTCTAACGCTTTGTTTTTCGTGTGCTGTAACAACTTATCCCCCATTATTTCAGTGATTCGTTGACATTGTGGTGTCGTACGAACATCATTCCATAAAATAGCTGGTCTTACAACTTGATCGGCTTCATCCAAAAAAACTAAGCTGTGCATCTGTCCAGAAAAACTGATGCCTGCCAATTCATCTTTAAGATCAGTCACTTTCCCTAATAATTCTTTCAATATTTGATCTGCTGCTTTGAGCCAATCCGCCGGTTGTTGCTCGCTATACCCCATCTGTGGATTGCTCATAGGGTAAGAAGCAACTGCTTCTGCCACTAACTTTCCTTTTCGATCAAACACTAGGCCCTTCAAGGCACTTGTTCCTAGATCTAAACCTAATACATACATGAATCGTTCCCCTTTCCGACAAAAACAAGCGAAAGAAACAGTCCGTTCCATCAAGACACCACCTGTTCCTTTCCACTGATTACATACGCTTTTTATTCTGTTTCTTCTGTACTTTCTACTGAAGAATCTTCTACTGAGTCTGTTTTCACTTTACTTTTTTCTTTTCCATACTCTTCTAACTCTTCAGCTAACACATAGTTGACATCGATCGGAATTGTTGCGTCAATTGTTTCACCGTCGATTGCTTTCACTAAATTCTCGATCACTTGATAGCCGATTTGGTACGCATCTTGGTCAACGATCGCTGTGATTCGTTCGTCCGCTACTCCGCTTAACCAAGTGTCCGTATAATCAAATCCATAATGAAGCACCTGTCCTGCTTTTCCTTGAGATTCTAATGCACTCATCACACCGACATTCGGCCCTTCTGAACCTAATGAAAAGACAGTGACTAAGTCTCTATTCGCCGCAATGTAGCCTTCTAATTGTTTTTTAGATTCTGATGGTTGATCATTGTCTTGGATCGTCGCTAAAAACTTAAAGTTCTCAGCATCTTTTCCATAGATCTCTGCAAAACCTTCTTTCAGTCCTTTTTCACGATCGATCATAGTTGGTTGTGCGACGTCCACACAAACGATGGCGATCGAACCACCGGTAATGCCTTTTGCCTTCATTTCTTCAGCCGCACGTAACCCTAATTCTTTTCCAGCTGAGACATTGTCTGTACCGACGTAAGCTGTCCGATCTTCAGGATTTTCTAAATCGGCATCAAAGGTGATGACTGGAATATTTTTATCCATGGCTGCTTTGATTGGATCAACGAACGCTTTTTTCTCAATCGGTGCAATGGCGATTCCTGCTACGTTTTTGGCAACTGCTTCTCTGATAAAGCCGATATGTTTCTCTTTCTTACTTGGTTCAGCAGAAGGAGATGTTTTCGTGACCAATGTATAGCCCAATTCTTGTGCCGCATCCTCTGCTCCTTTTTTCATGGGGTTCCAATAAGCCCCGGTGTCTACGATTGGAATGAAATACAAGGTCTTTTCACTATCTGCATCTGCAGAATCACTCGTACTACATCCTGTACCAACTAATAATAACGCAACGAACATACTGATGACCCAAAATGATTTTTTTAACATGGTCTTTTCACTCCTTAGATTATAATTATGACTGACGACTTGCTCGACGTTTCAAATAATCAATGATGATTGCTAAAATAATGACTAGACCGGTCACTGTATCTTGTAAAAATGAATTTACCCCCATCAATGTCAAGCCATTTTTAAATACTTGTAAGGTTAAGATACCTGCTACCGCTCCGCCAATCGTGCCGATTCCACCGCTAAATGATGTACCACCCATGATAGCTGCCGCCATTGCGAACAAGTCTAAGCCATTCGCATCTTTGGAAGCGCCACCATTTAAATTCGAAACAATCAACAAACCAGCGATGGCTGCTAACATTCCTTCAATCATAAACATCTTGATGATATGTTTATCCGTATCGATACCGGATAGTCTGGCTGCTTCTTGATTTGACCCTACCACATAGGTATATCTTCCCAAACGCGTATTTTTCATTATAAAAGCAAATACAATGATGATAATTAAAAAAATCAAGGCATTGCTTTTGAACATATCCGTACCAATCGGCGTTTTCGCTAAGCGATTGAACCACTCGTTTTCGGAACCGATAAATTGTTCGTCCGTGAAAAAACCGAGCATCCCTTTGATGACATAACTTGTTCCTAACGTTAAAATAAACGAAGGCAAATCAAATTTCTTGATCAACAAAGCGTTCACCGCGCCTAACATTGCCCCTGTCAATAATGCCAGAAGCACAACGACTGGCGCAGGCATTCCTTGATTTGCCGCATATAAACCGAGCATTCCTGATGCCATTCCGACATAACCAATTGATAGATCCACATAGCCGCAAATCAAAATCATCGCATAAGCAACAGTTAAAATGCCTACCGGTGGAATTTGTTGGAAGAAATTTTCAATATTGAATGTGCTCAAAAAATTCGCATTTGCAATTGAAAAATATAGGACTAAAGCAATTAACACTAAATAAACAGAGTAGTTCATAAAAAGTGACTTGATCGTTAACTTGTTTCGTTTTTCCATCGTTCTCTCCTTTGTTTACATATCCTCTAACTGAAGAATCGTTAATGCTCATTAAGCGTAGCATAGGTCATAATCAATTCTTGCGCCTCATCTTTTCTGTCCTGATACTCAGCGACGACGACTTCTCCTGTAATCTCACCTTCCCGAAAAACATGGATTCGATCGCAGATCCCTAATAATTCAGGGATTTCCGAAGAGACGATCAAAATCGTTTTCCCTTGGCGTGCCAACTCATTGATGATCGTATAGATTTCTGATTTTGCCCCCACATCAATACCTTTTGTCGGTTCATCAAAAATATATACTTGATTTGTTGTATTCAACCATTTTGCTAAAACGACTTTTTGCTGATTCCCACCAGAGAGACTGGCAACTGGACGCGCAATATCGCTGATCTTGATCTTCACGTCTTGTACAAACTGATGAGCCGTTTGATTAAGTGATTCATGTTTTAATACAAATCCACCTAGATTCGTTATCGTGATATTGTCTTGGATCGAAAGACCAAGAAACAAGCCTTGGTGTTTACGGTCTTCCGTTAGTAGTCCAATTCCTTGACGAATCGCATCCACCGGTGACTTGATCACTACCGGCTGGTTCGCCAATTTGATTTCACCAGATTTTGCTCGATCTGCACCGAAAATCAATCGCATCGTTTCGGTTCGACCACTTCCTACTAACCCCGCAAAGCCCAATACTTCCCCTCGTCTTGCCTGGAAGCTAACATTTTTCACCCGCCCAAAAGAATCAGAAAGATTCAAAACTTGTAAGTAAGTTTCTCCTAATTGGGTAGGTTGTTTCGGATACAGATCGTTGATTTCTCGCCCAACTAAGCGAGCGATGATTGCTTCTTCAGACAAGTTTTTCACTTCATCGGTCAAGATATATTCCCCGTCGCGCATGATCGTGATTCGTTCACCTAATTCAAAGATCTCTTTCATCCGATGGGAGATGTAAATACTGGATACACCTTTTTCCTTCAATCTGCGAATGATAATAAACAAAACTTCGACATCTTTTTCAGACAAAGAAGTCGTTGGCTCATCAAAAATGATCACTTTGGCGTTCAAACTAAGCGCTCTGGCAATTTCAACTAATTGTTTATTGGCAGTAGACAACGAAGCAACCAGTGTAGTAGGAGAAATCGCAGATCCTACTAGATTCAGCCATTGTTGCGTGTCTTCATATAATTTTTTGAAGTCAACAATTCCTAACGCCTTATTTTTATAGGGCAAACGACCAATAAAAATATTTTCTGCCACAGACAAATCTTCTGCTAGATTCAACTCTTGATGAACAAAGGCAATCCCTAATTCTTGTGCGAAGTCAGGAGTCATTTTAGGGATTTCTTTCCCTTCAAATATGATTTCTCCTTCGTCCTTATCGATCAATCCAGCAAGAATGTTCATTAAAGTAGACTTACCGGCTCCGTTTTCTCCCATAAAAGCATGGATCTCGCCTTTATTTATCTCAAGTCTTGCTTTTTTCAAGACGTGGACAGGGCCAAAACTTTTTTCAATATTAGACATTGAAAATAAACGTTCTTTTTCCATGAAAGATCTCCCCTCTTACTCCTGAAGCGACCACACTGTCCTATTCACTTTGCTTTTCCCGATAATCAAAATAATCAAAAACAGCTGGTAAATCATATCCTGAGTAATCGATGTTGACCATTCCCACAAATGCACCCGTAAAAAATCCACCATGGGTTTGGTTGACATATTCATCGGATAGTACTTTTGCATCTAACTGGATCGCTAATTCGATCCATGTTTTTCCGTCAAACGAATAAGCATATGTGTAAGTTTCTCTTCTGACGATCGTTTTGAAATAAACAATTGTTACATCCTCTGGAATTGGAATGACCTGTTCCTGCAAATAACTTTTGAATACGCCTTGATTATTCTCAGTGAGTTCAATGACACGACCTTTTTCTTCGTGCCAAGTAACTTGGATCATCGACCAATGTTGCGAATTGTAATAATTCGTCAGCCCTGCCATTTGCTGGAAGGTCGTTGGCGAATAGCTCAATGCAGTTTCCGCTTCAAACTCAAATGCTTGCCAACGTCTAGCAACTAGGGAGTTTCCATGTGTATTGGCTAAACTTCCGGCACCTCGTAATGTCAGCTTTCCCTCTTTCAAGATGCCGATGTCCTTCGTAAAAGGGACACGTACTGTTTGAAATTGTGGTGGCAGTTCGCTTTGTTCGAAGTTAGTCCTTTCTGGCAGTTTTTCATAAGGGTGAGGTGTCACTCCTTTAGGTGCTTCCACCTCCATGCTCCCTTGCTTTCCACCAACGATTTCTGGCCACAATTCTTTAGACCATGTCACCTTTTGGATCGCTGTTTCTCTGCCTAATGTACACCAGCCACGAGGATCATGGATGGATTCATTTTTGTGATGCCACGGTCGACCAGTCAAATGGGCAAAATACCATTCGCCTTCTGGTGTATCGACTAATGCACCATGCCCGCATTTTTGCAACGGATTTTCTGGAGAATCATAGGCAGTTAAAAAGGTCTCTGCTTGGCTTTCAAAAGCTCCTTCTAAAGTTTTTGACCGTGCCACCACTTCTTGGTGCGTATAGACGGTACCACCTTCTGCACAAAACAAATAATAATAACCAAATAACTTATACAGATGTGGGCCTTCCACTAATTTCACGTCAGTTCCTTTCCAAATGATCTTACCTGTTTCCGGAAGTAGACGTTGCTCTTCTACTGAATATTCGGTGCATTTGATCCCGTTAAATGGATGATGGTATTCGCGATGATCCCATTCCATTTGAACTAGGTATTTGCGGCCATCGTCATCATGGAAAAGAGAAGCATCGAAGCCGACACCGTTCAACCGGATCGGTTGACTCCATGGACCAGTGATCTCTTCTGCAGTAGTCAAATAATTTGTACAATCTTTGAACGCTCCATTGACCACTTTGACATCGGTATAAACTAACCAAAATTTCCCATCCGCATAAGAGAGATCGGGCGCCCAAATCCCTCCTGAATCTTCATTGCCCTTCATATCCAACATCTCGACAGAAGCCAATGGACGTGCCACTAAACGCCAATTCATCAAGTCCTGCGACTCATAGATCTGAACGCCTGGAAACCATTCAAACGTTGAGTTGGCAATGTAATATGTTTCTCCCACACGCACAATAGACGGATCAGCATGAAAACCTGTTAATACTGGATTTTTAATTTTCATCGTACACCTCACTCTATTTTTTTAGGAGAATCCCTTTCAACCATCCAAAGGAGTCAGTGACATCTATCCTTAGCTAACTGAATGAGACTCTCCATAAGTTGGATTAAACTAAATAATCATTCAAACAAGATTTGACATATTCGATATGGCTTGATTCCAGCTCGATATCTTTCAACTTCAATGCATAGTCAGCCAAACTTTCCAAATCTTCCTTGTCGTTGACAATGGATTCCCCAATGCCTTCTTGGAACGTAGCATAGCGTTTCTCTTTTAAGGTATCGAAGAAGCAATCCTCTTTTAATTTCGCAGCTGCCTTCAGCCCTCTAGCAAAGGTATCCATCCCTGCGATATGCGCTAAGAATAGATCTTCCATGGCAAAACTGGAACGACGGACTTTCGAATCAAAATTGATTCCTCCTGGTGCGATACCGCCATTTTCTAAGACACCATACATGGCCAATGTGACATCATAGACGTTCGTTGGAAACTCATCAGTATCCCAGCCAAGCAACACATCCCCTTGATTCGCATCTAGGGAACCTAACGCGTTGTTGATCCGTGCTACTTCGATCTCATGTTCAAACGTATGCCCAGCTAACGTTGCATGATTAGCCTCTAGATTCAGTTTGAATTTCTCTTGTAAACCATATTTTTGAATAAATTGTAAAGCCGTTGCGGCATCAAAATCATATTGATGTTTACTTGGTTCCATTGGTTTTGGTTCAATCAAGAATTGTGGCGTATGACCGATTTTTTCACTATACGCGATCGCCATTTTGAACAAACGTGCAATATTATCTTGTTCAAACGCCATATCCGTATTCAACAACGTTTCATACCCTTCACGACCACCCCAGAATACATAATTTTGACCGTTGAGTTTTCTTGAGATGTCTAAGCCTTTTTTGACTTGAGCAGCAGCATAGGCAAAGACATCCGCATGATTCGTTGAAGCTGCACCATTCACGTAGCGTGGGTGGCTGAACATATTTGCAGTATTCCAAAGTAGTTTGATTCCCGTACGCTCCATCTGTTCCTTGATCAAATCGGTGATTTCATCTAAGTTTGCATAGAATTCTTCTAAACTATCCCCTTCAGGCGCGATATCGACATCATGGAAACAAAAATATTCGACACCTAATTTTTCTAAAATCTCAAAAAAGGCCGCTACTCGATTTTTTGCGGTTTCCATTTCAGTCGCACCTAGCCACGTTCTTTGATTGACTGGTGAGCCGAATGGATCACTGCCATCTTGTGTCATGGTATGCCAGTAAGCAACAGCAAATCGTAAATGCTCCTTCATCGTTTGACCGGCAACTACCTCTTCTGGATTAAAATGGCGAAAAGCAAAGGGATTGGTTGTCGTTGTACCTTCATATTGGATTTTTTCTATTTGTGGAAAATAGCTCATAACATATTCCTCCTAATTTATTCATTCTATATTAGTTAGTTTATCTAACAAACTAACTTAACAAGCATATAGTATACGCTTTCATAATTATAGTCAAGTTATTTTTTTATTATTAATCAAAGCATTTATATTCGAATGAAGTTAATTTATTTACTTTACAAAACGAAATAGCTATAGATAAATAACTAGAAAAATAATGAGATTACCAGTATACTTTAGAACGTATCCTCATTACATAATGAATAGGAAGTGATTTACTTTGAAAAATCCAACGTATACTCGACGGAGCCCAAATGAGTCTCTCTGTTTAGAATTGATTATGAATCAACCCGCTCTTTCTCGTGCAGAGCTTTCAGCCATAACTGGACTAACCAAAGCAACTGTGTCCTCTATTGTGAAAAAATTGATCGATGATCAACTAGTCATCGAGACCGGCATTGGAGAATCTAGTAATGTCGGTGGACGTAAACCGATCATTCTTCAATATAATGGAAAAGCTGGCCTCTCTATTTCTATTGACATCGGCTATAATTACATCCATGCTCTCCTTACTTATCTAGATGGGGAAGAGATCCAACATATCCAAAAAAAGCCAATCACATTAGATGAGGAAGCCATCCATCTGTATCTTTCAGAAATCTTCACGTTATTTGAACAACATCTTCCGACGACAGAATATGGAATTATTGGGGTAGCAATTGCCGTTCATGGCCCTGTCTACCATGGTGAGCCGATTTTTGGCCCACATTACAATTTCGATCACATTCCTTTTCGCAAAATAGCTGAAAAACTGAGAGACTATCCTGTCTATTTGGAAAATGAAGCAAATCTGTCAGCTTTAGGTGAGTATAGCTTTACCTCAGATCCGGAAAATCTTGTCAGTATCAATATGCACAGCGGCATTGGTGCAGGAATCGTCAAAAATGGGAATTTAGAGGTTGGTGCCCATGGTTTTGCTGGTGAAATCGGTCATCAGATCATCGTGATGGACGGTAAGGAATGTCGCTGTGGCAACCGAGGTTGTTTGGAGATGTACGCTGCCAACAAAGTTTGCTACGATCGGTTTGCTCAGAAAAAAAAACTAGACTATGTCAATGGCATCATCCTTAGAGAATACTACCAAAACCAAGATCGTGATGCGCGACAAGTCGTAGAAGAAAATATCAACTACTTGACGATCGGTATCAACAACTTGATCGCCCATTATGACCCATCGATCATTATTTTGAATAGCTCACTTTATCGCGAAATACCTGATATGATCGAACAATTAAAAGGGAATCTGCACAATCATTTTTCGAATCAATTAGTCGTCCGCAACAGCTCTTTGAACGAAAAAGCGACACTTCTAGGAGGATTGGTCTTAAATCTCCAACACTTTTTAGAAATCAAACACCTGAAATTAAAATAATCATGAATCAATAAAAAAATCTGCCAAACCGGAAAACATTGAATTCCAGTTTGGCAGATTTTATCTAAATAAAGTACGTGTATCTTTAACTTGAAATTTTAAATAGTAAAAGAACAAAAATACCTTCTACAATTGATCAAACACTTCAACAACATGTTCCACTGTAAACTGATAATTTTGGATGATCGTTTCCCCAGGTGCGCTCGCACCGAAACGATCAATCGCAATGATTGCCCCTGCTGTTCCCGTATAGCGCTCCCAGCCAAATGAAGCAGCCATTTCGATAGAAACACGCTTCGTCACTGCTTTTGGCAAGACACTTTCTTGATATTCTGCAGATTGTTGTTCAAACAAATCAAAACTTGGCATAGAAACCACTGAGACATCTTTTCCTTGTTCCGCTAATACTTTTTGCGCTTTGACCGCTAGATTTACTTCTGAACCTGTCGCGATCAAGATTCCTTCTGGTTGTTCCCCTTTAGCTGGAGACAAGACATAGGCACCTTTTTTAACCATATCATCCGCCACTTCTTTTGTTGTTGGAAGAACTGGTAGATTTTGACGACTCAAGACTAAGATCGTTGGTGTATCTGTCGATTCCATCGCAACTTTCCACGCCGCACGAGTTTCGTTCCCGTCCGCCGGACGTAAGACATGGACACCTGGCATACTTCTAACCGAAGCCAATTGTTCCACTGGCTCGTGCGTCGGGCCATCTTCACCAACTGCCACAGAGTCATGGGTCAAGACGAAAATAACTGGCGTGTTTTGGATCGCTGCTAAACGCACAGCTGGTCGCAAGTAATCGACAAAGACAAAGAATGTTCCCCCATAGATCCGGGTACCACCATGCAATTGGATCCCGTTCATCGCTGATGCCATCGCAAACTCACGAACACCAAACCAAATATTGCGGCCTTCATAGTGTTCAGGCGTGAAATCTTTGTCTGCTGTCACCATCGTATTGTTTGATCCAGATAGATCGGCAGAACCACCCCAGAAGCTTGGGATCGCTTTTGATAATTCTTGGATAACTTCTTTACTTGAGACACGACTCGCTTGGCTTTCACCTTCGTCGTACGTTGGAAGTTCGGCATCCCAATTCTCTGGTAACTTCCCAGCAAAAGCATCTTCGAATTGTTGCGCTAATTCTGGATACGCTGCTTTGTATGCTGCGAACATCTCACGCCAAGCATTTTCAGCTTTTTCGCCTTCTTCAACCATCGTTTGACGGAAGCGTTCCGCCACTTCTTCTGGTACGGTAAAGTCAGGGTATTCCCAACCATAGATCTCTTTAGCTTTTTGAATGCCTTCTAAGCCAAGTGGTGCGCCGTGAACCGCAGAAGTTCCTTGGTTTGGTGCACCAAATCCGATGACCGTTTTCACTTCGATCAATGTCGGTTTGTCTGTTTCGGCTTTCGCTTCTTCAATTGCTTTTGAGATAGCTTCCAAATCATTGCCGTCTTTGACCAAGATATGTTGCCAACCATAAGCTTCATAGCGTGCGCCAACATTTTCAGTGAAGGCTTTTGAGGTTGGTCCATCTAAAGAAATATCGTTTGAATCGTATAAAACGATTAATTTTCCTAATTTCATATGTCCAGCCATCGAACTTGCTTCTTGAGACACACCTTCCATCAGGTCGCCATCGCCACATAACGCATAGGTATAATGATCAACGACGTTGAATTGATCTTTGTTGTAGGTCGCTGCTAGATGCGCTTCTGCCATTGCCATCCCCACAGCCATTGCGATCCCTTGTCCTAACGGACCAGTCGTTGCTTCGACGCCGTCCGTATGGTTGACCTCAGGGTGTCCTGGTGTTTTTGACTCCCATTGACGGAATTGTTTCAAGTCATCAATCGTCACTTGGTACCCTGCTAAGTGCAACAAGCTGTACAACATCGCTGAACCATGTCCCGCAGATAAGACAAAACGGTCACGGTCTGCCCAGTTTTTAGAAGTTTTCGGATTCACTTTCAAGTGTTTCGTCCAAAGGGCATAAGCCATTGGCGCGGCACCCATTGGTAACCCCGGATGTCCTGAATTTGCTTTTTGTACTGCATCGACACTCAATGTACGGATCGTATTCACACCAAGCTGATCTACTTTATCAAACAATATAATTCCTCCTTATTCGTTCCTATAAAATAATACCTATTCTTTAATTTTCACTTTGAAAATAAGACAGAAGAATCAAAAATGAATGAGGCATTCTCAATTTTCCTGTCTTATTACTCGATGGTGACCGGCTTTCTTATAACCTAGACAAACGGCGTTCGAAAGCCAACTCCTTCAATAGTAAGGCGGAACTGACCGGCTTTCTTACGACCTTCTCTTACCCGATCGTTTTCCCAGTCATTTCTTCATAATCGGTTTTCATGATTTCCCATGACTTTTCGATTTTTTCATCTAAACCAAACAAGCCACTGCGACCGACGATATAAATATCTGGTCCTGCTGCATCGATTCGTTTGAAGGATTTACGGTTGGAAGAGCCGTCCATTTCAATCACATAGTGATACCCTTTTTCTTCGCGTAGTTCGCGTAAAGCAACGATCTTATCCAGTGTACTTTCAATAAACCGTTGTCCAGCAAATCCTGGATCGATCGTCATGATCGTGATTTTATCGACCAATTCGATGTATGGGAAGATGGCTTCGATCGGTGTTTCTGGGTTCAAAACGACGCCAGCTTTTAACCCTGCGTCATGGATTTGATCGATCAAACGAAAAGCTAAACCATCTAATAATTCGGCGTGCATACAGATCCATTCACACTTTTGCTCGATTAATTGATTCACCCAAAAACTTTGATCTTTAACCATTAAGTGCGCAGACATCGGTAGATTACTGATTTTACGTACCTCATCAATGAACCATGGAGATAATGTGATATTTGGTACATAATGACCATCCATGATATCGATATGGTAAGAATCGACATGATCATTTAAAAATTCGATTTGTTCTTTGAACTTATCCAAGTCCATCGTCATCAATGAAGGTGAAAATTCCACTTTTCCCATTTATTTGTTCCCTCCTTGAAAGCTTTCCCAGTCCGCCATGAATTGCGCAATCCCTTTATCTGTCAATGGATGGCTCCACAACGTTTGGTACAATGATGGCGGTACAGTGGCAATGTGTGCGCCAACTAAACTCGCTTTTTCCACATGTTCCGAATTACGGACACTTGCTGCAATGATTTCTGTAGAAAACCCGTAAGTATCTAGTACTTCACGTAGTTTTGCGACAAGCTCGATCCCGCTCGTTCCGGTATCATCTAATCGACCTAAAAATGGTGAAATAAATGTCGCACCTGCTTTTGCTGCTAGTAACCCTTGCGCCACAGAGAAAATCAATGTGACATTGGTCTTGATCCCCAATTTAGATAATTCGTTCGTCGCTTTCAATCCTTCTTCTGTCATAGGGATCTTGATCACGATGTTTTCCGCCCATTGGACGATCTCTTTCGCTTCTGCGACCATGCCGTCTGCTTCCAAACTAGTCACTTCTGCTGAGACAGGTCCGTCAACGATCGAACAGATTTCTTTGATGACTTTTTCAAACACGCGTCCTTCTTTGGCAATGATCGTCGGATTGGTTGTCACCCCATCGATTAAACCTAGCGCATTGATTGTTTTGATTGCTGTTACATCTGCTGTATCTAGAAAAAATTTCATCGATTTTGCCCCTCTTTTTTACGCACTTATTTTAAAAAATCTGAATATCATCTAAACTGATATCTTCTTCCTCTTTCTCTACTACTAAGTCCATTTCTTCTTCCGGCACGTTCTTTTTGATCACAGCTAAAACGACGGCTGTTACTAAGACGTTCACTAAGATTGCGATCACACCTGCCCATGGTCGAGACATCGTTGGGATCATCAAGACACCACCGAAAGGAACCGTTGCATCCGCACCTAAGATCATCGTTGTTGCACCACCAGCAAATCCACCGATTGCTGTTGCGACTACGCCACGTACGATATCATTCATAACTAAAGGAATCACACCTTCAACAATATTGATGACACCCATTGGTACGGCTGATTTCAATGTCTCTACTTCCACTTTTGTATAGATATTCTTGCGGAACATTTTGGCGATAAAATAAGCTAAACCAAAGCCGATCGGTGTGGCTGTATTGACTAATTGCAGTGCGGTAATCGGGCCATTCAACCCTTCCGCTTGCATCGTCAACACAAAGGCAAATACGGTTTTGTTGATTGGACCACCGTAGTCGATCCCACTTAATAAGCCGATCACACCACCAAAAATCAATAAGGAAGAATTGCCTAATCCATCTAAGAAATTCGTTAATAATAGCGTTAATGCTGCGATTGGCGCGCCAATGATATACACCATGACTAAGCCACCAACAATTGAAGCAATAAATGGAATAATCAATGTTGGCATCAATCCTTTTGCCCATTTTGGTACTTTGACATGTTTTAAAATACCTAAAACAAGATAACCTGCTAAGTAACCACCTAAAATCCCCCCGATAAAACCAGCACCAATTGCATTTGCTGTTAAACCAATAATGAAACCTGGTGCGATCCCTGGTTTAGCTGCAATGGAATAAGAAATCCCAGTAGCGATCACAACTGGTAATAATCCTAAACCAGCGCCACCCATCGTTGCTAACGCATCCCAAATCGAAAACTCACCTTGTACAAGTGTTCCTTGACTTGTTCCGCCAAAGGCCATGCCGATTGCAATCAGGAATCCGGCACCACATACGATTGGAATCAAATATGAAATCGCTGTCAATAAATGTCCTTTTAAATTTAACTTTTTAATTGCCTCCATTTTTTGTCTCCCCCATTCTGGTAATTATTGTTGCACGACTACTTCTTCTACTTTTTCAATCAACTTACTCGGTGATTTTACAGCAACTTCTGTCGGTACTTGGACGATTCGTTTTCCTTCAAAACGTTCACGACCACTGATTTTGACATCTACAGCTAAAATCACGACATCTGCTTGACTGATTTGCTCTGCTGTCAATTCATTTTCGATCCCGATCGTTCCTTGTGTTTCCACATGGATCTCATGCCCGGCCTTTTTTGCGGCATTCTCCAACTTTTCTTGCGCAATGTACGTATGAGCGATCCCCACCGTACATGCTGCTACTCCAACGATTTTCATTTTTTCTTCCTCCTCACTCTCTATCCAAATGCAGCGACTACTTCATCGATTTCTCTTGCAGCAATCAAACGTTCCACCACTTCATCATTTCCTAACTTACGGGCAAATAAGGACAACAATTTCAAATGTTTTTGCGCACCTTCCGTATCGTCTCCGACTGCAAACAAGATGATGCCTTTCACACCCTTACCGTCTAATGTCTCCCAAGGAATTTCATTTTCAGTCACCCCAATCGCCACACCGACCTTCTTCACATACGCACTTTTTCCATGTGGAATAGCGATATAATTACCGATCCCTGTTTGACCTTGCGCTTCTCGCAAATAAATATCTTTCACAAACGCTTCGACATCCGTAATGTATTCTTGTTCATACAAGCGATTGGCTAATTCATATAAGACCGCATCTTTCGTTTTTCCGTTTAAGTTCGTTTTGATGATTGTTGGATCAATGATTTCTTTGATCTCCATTTTCCTCACTCCTCATTAGTTACTGACAACTTCCATTGCTTTTTCGATTAATTTGTTTGGTGATTTTACCGCGATTTCTGTTGGTACTTGGATGATTTTCTTTCCTTCGAAACGTTCCCGTCCACTGATCTTGACATCCACTGCTAGGATCACGATATCCGCTTGGTCGATGGCTTCTTGTGGCAATTCATTTTCAGTCCCGATCGTTCCTTGGGTTTCGACATGGATCTCATGACCCGCTTTTTTTGCTGCATTCTCTAATTTTTCTTGTGCGATATACGTATGGGCGATTCCCACTGTACATGCTGCTACTCCAACGATTTTCATTATTGGTTCCTCCAATTTTTGATAGTATTTTTATCGTTCTGTAAAATTACCAGCTTTCAATTCATCTAGATAGTCAGGATCAGCCAGTTGTCGCATAAAATCAGCAAGCTGTCGTTTGACTGCTAGTGTTTCATTTTCTGCTAGTAAGACAACGATGAGCAATTCCACTTTTGAGATTCGTTCCGACCATTCAGTAATTGGCTGTTGGGGACGAATCACCCAGACCTGTGTTTTGGCTAGTGCTGGATGTTCAAGATGAGGCAAAATTACGCCTTCCTCAATTTGGATATCTCCTGCCTCTTCTCGCTCAAACAATGCCTGTTGGATCGCTTGTGCCTTTTCTTTTGAGGTAGGAAAGACTTGTTGACTGATCCATTCATAAGTCGCTACTTTGGAAGCCAGTGACATCTGATCGAATAGTTCCACGAAATTATCTATCATGATAAATATCCTCGATTTTCTGTTGGATTCTTGACTGGTCATCAGCGGTCAACATCGCACTAACGATCAAAGATTGAACAGGAAATGCTTCTTTCAGGCCAACTGTTGTTAAAATCAACTCGATTCCTGGCGTCTTCTCTAACACTGATTGGTAATTTTTCGTACTGATCACATCTACGATTTCTAATTCCGGAAATTTTTTGGCTAACTTCACCTTCAATAATTCAGAAGTTCCCACGCCAGTTGTACACATGATCAGTGTTTGGATCGGAAATTGGTGCGTCTCAATGATTCGTGCAAAATACAAGGTGATAAACCCAATCTCATCAGACGTGATCGTTGGAAGCTGAAACGTTTGACTCACCTGTTTTGATACTTCAGCAACCGTATTAAAAATCGTTTCATACGTTAATTGGATTTGATCCAACAAACTATTTTTCACTCTGATTTGATGGCGCAACCGATTGACCAAAGGTTTGATATGATTAGCAAGATCTGTAAAAATCATCTCGCTTGCTACATTGAGATTTAGCTTCTCACCAACTTGATGCAAGTAATAAGAAGTAATCTCAATCACTTCTTCTGTGAACGTTTGGGTCTTCGTTTGACTATTATCCGTTCTGGAAGAAAGCAAATATTGATAAAGATAGTAGATCTCACTTACTGGTAATTTCGTTTTCAAATATACTTCCACTTGGCGGATCACTTCGATGGCAATATCACGAATCAAGGATTCATTATCTAAAACCTGTAATTGTTCCATCGTTAATTTTTCTCCAGTGGCTTGATAATTCGTTTTTCTTGCGCGACGTACCGCAATGTATAGATGGGAGAAAATATTGATATTGTATGGGTAAGGAATCGTGCCATTGAGTTTTTTTTCAATCAGCTTGATCTGTTCGATGACAAAATTCGCATCGTAACGATTAAACGAAAATTCGTCCGATAAAGCGATTTCATCAATATCGAAAATATTCAATCGTTGAATCAACTCAGTGATCGCTCGACGGATATTCTCTTCCTTGCCTTCGATGGCTAATGTCCGATTTTTGCGGATCAATTGCAGATCATACGCTGAAATCCGTTCCGCAATGATTTTTTCATCATTCGCAATCGCTGAATCACCAACATAATAGGTTTGATACAAATCAATGACTTTTAGTGCTTTAGGCGAGGATAATAATAATTCTTCCATCACATTATTTTGCCGCTCTGACGGTAGGACTTCCACAGAAGACACAATTGTTTGATTCGTCTGTGCAATATATTTTTCATAATCCAGTTTGTACCCCCGACCCTTTTCAGACAAAATCAGTGGCCCATTTGGAAACTCGTCATTCATTTTTTTAACCAAGCGGTAGACCGTCTTGGTAGAGGTACTCATTAACTCTGCCAACACTTCAGCAGTAACATAATCTCTTTGCTTTGATAAAAGAAGCGTTAATTTATTCCCTCGATCCATTTGACTAGTCATAGCTCTATCCCCCCTGTATCTTTATCATAAGCGATTATTTTTATTCTGCTTCACTACATAATGTCCCTTGCAGCGGACAAAATGTATTCGGTTACACAAGGTTGTGAGAAAGCTGGGCAACTCCGAGTATTAAGAAATAATTTGAGAAAATAGCTTCTCCTATTTTTTCAAATTTTGGCTTAATATCGTAGGAGTTAGCTTTCGAACACCGTTTATCTAGGTTGTGAAAGAAGCGGTCAGCACTGAGTAATAAGACAGAAAAATCGAAAATGGCTTTTTCGTTTTTGATTTTTTTGGCTTATTATTGAAGTATTACCTCTTGAAAACCGTTTATCTAGGTTGTGAGAAAAGCGTTTTGACCTGAGTAGTAAGATGGGAAATCAGAAAATAGCTTTTCATATTTTTTGATTTTTCAGCTTAATGTTGAAGGTCAGCTTTTTTAACAACCAAATAGTTACATTTTTCGAAGCTAAAGATAACTATATGAAAACATAACATTTTAGCCATTATTTTTAAAGCGAACATCAAAAAAATCCTTTTAAAATGTTTTTGACCAAAGAGTTCATTCCATTGATTTACTCGTGATTTCAACATGAATCACTTGAACAACCTAGTAGATTTAAAATAACTAACAACATTAAATAAGATAACTTATCCTATTCATTATTTACAAATAAGTAAAACAAGCGAGCAAACAAATCACGTAATGTCTCTACTATCGGATATTTGAACTCACCAAATTTATTTAAATAAGCGTCAAAAAAAGACGCTTCGCAAACTGAATTGCGAAACGCCCTGATTGTTTCAATTGAATGGTACTCGATTTCTTTAAAAATCTCCGTCCCATACTGTATTCGTAAGCGAATAAATTCGCAACGACTCCAGCAATTAACGTTTTGAGAATTGTGAAGCTTTACGAGCTTTCTTAAGACCTGGTTTTTAATCCAGATATCCTCTGATCAATCCTAACCGTCGCTAAATGCTGATACACAATGTTTTATATAAATTCTTATATTCTCATTTAAGCTAATCATTCCGACAAAGTATGGTCAAAGTATGGTCATTTTTAATGCGAAGTTTATTAACTTGCAATAAAAACACCCGCTCGAAAAGAGCGGGCCACTAAAGGATCTAATCCTCATTAGTGAGGCTATTATAATCTTACTGTCTTTTCAAGCTATGTTCAAATTATATGTTTCTTCATATATCCTAGGATATTAAAAAGCAATATGGATAAGACAGAATAATTACTTTGTATCTCAAATATATAAATTAATAGTTAAGTAATAGAGTATTCATACATTCACAACCTAATTTATTGCTACACCTGTATTATTTTGAAATACTTTAAAAATTGGATAGACTAAATTCTAGAACTAAAAACACTCACCTTTAACAAGCGAGTGTTTTTTATAAATATTTCCTGTTCATTTATTCACCTTATGTCGGGTTAGCCAGTATACTTACCTATTAATTGAATTACTTTCATTTGATTTTTCTTTATTGGGTGCTGTTTTATTTTTGGAATTGTTTCTTTTTCTCGGTTGTGTTTTTTGACTCTTCTTTTCTTTGCTATCACTTGATTGTTTATTCTGCTGTTCTTTTCCCTGTTGAGTTGATCCTTCTTTCTTCTTAGCGCCATTTGTGTCACTACTTTGTTTTTTTCTAGGAATCTTCTGTGATTGCTTCGGTGAATTACTCTTTGGCTTTTCCGACGCTTTAGGACCACATGCTGCAAAACTAACTGTTGCTAAAATTCCTAGACATGCTAATAAAAATTTCTTCATATTGACCACTCCTATCATTTTTTTGGTACACTTAGAGTGTATTAAAAAGAATGAAATTAACTATGTCTATTTGCTTAAGCCATTAATAAGAAGCGCTTACAGTATTGTCACAACATTTTTTAATCATCCATAGATACGTTTAAATGATTAAGATTATTTATATTTAGTAAGCTGTAGAGTTAAAAAAATTCACATTTTTACAAAACATGAACTTTTTATGAGCTTTTTTTAGTTTTAAACAGTTTTCTTAAATTTGTTTTTTTCTAACCGAAATGATTCATTAGCTCTAAACTTTTACAAAGAAAAATGAGGAGGTTATTGTATTGAAAGCTAATCGATTAAATACTTCATCTACACCGATCATCTTATTTTTTATCGGTGGATTAGGTACTCTGTTTTCTTTTTTCAATCTAGCTGATTTTCTAGTTTTTGATGTAGGAATATTAGAACCATCGATACCAATATATGTCTATAATTTTTATCATATCTTATCAGTATCTGCTGCTAATCTTTTATTTTTTTCAGCCAATCAAATATATTTAGCACTAATTGTTCTTACAATCACGCTTCCAGTTATTATGCTCTTAATAAATATTAAACAAAATAATTTAAAATCAGATTCAATAGTTTTACTCCTATTAAATCTAATTTTTTCACTTCCTATCATTTACCTACTATTTTTTCTTTAAATGAGTGATTAAATTTCATTGACAAATGTGAGTGAAAAAGCTAATACAAAAATACGTATAGTCAAATTGACATTATATATTCTGTAAAACTAACTATATTATAAAAAAAGACCTACTCCGAAGAGTAGGCAATAAAAAAACCGTGTGGTTAAGATTGTATAATTCCTTCGTTGTCTAAAATACGTATGATATAATTATTAAAGAGAGTATCGATATGCACGCTATAGACTTCCCCAAAAGTTTTTAGCTATTGATACTCTCTTTTTATGATGGCGCCTACGGATAGGTTAAGGGTTACCTAATAATAATGCAAACGCTTGATACGAATTTAGAAATTCTTAATATTTAACTAGTCTCATGTGCGAAAAAATTTCCTAATTGCGAGGATTAGGTTATGAAGAACATTGTTATTTGATAACAAAATTACTTTTGAAAGCATACATATGCATGCTGTGATTAATATGAAAGGTATATACTTTTCCAAAATCGATATATTTTAGTCTATTATTTTATAATCAAATTTTAACTTATTAAATAAAGAATAAAAAGCTTTATTACTCTTTAAAATCAGTATATTGTATGTGTAATTCCCCTGTATAAATTGTATGTAAACGTTATATAAAATTAAAATACATTCATTATTTTTGTTATCATTAGATAATTATTGTAGTTTGGTCTACCCTGATAATAGAGAAGCGCTTCTCTAAATTATATTACGAAAGGTAGATTACAATGAAAAAATTTATTTCTTTAAGTTTATCAGCACTTGCTCTTTCTTCTTTTCTTATGTTCAATGCTACTCAAGCTAATGCAACAGAAAATAATTATGACAACAACTATAATTTGAATGTTAGTCGCGGCCCTTTGACTGGTCCTGATGGAGAGAACTTATATCCAGGTGGTGGTCCAAGTCATTTTATGACTAATATTATTAACGATCGCTTTTCAAATTGGAACTCTAGTATTTTCTCCCCTTGGAGAGGTAACCCTACCATGATGAATAATACATTAACTTTACCAAGAAATTCTGAGGTCACTTCGACTCCTGTTAGCTTTACAGGTAATGAGCGCTATAAAGTGACTATCGGTAATCTAAACGGTACAATTAATGCTGCAATTTGGGATCAGACGAGCGGATTAGTACTCTCAGAACAAACATTAACTGGTAATGGTAATGATGTTTCTTTTGATTACACTCATCCAAACCGTTGGCCAGCTACTGGACCTTCAATTATTGGATTATTTGTAGAGTCTAATACTTCAACAGCATCGTACTTTAGAGTAGATAGATACTAAAATACTAAACAATAAAAAACAGAAAAACTTAACTTACCTTAAAGTTTTTCTGTTTTTTTATTGTTTTTTATAAAGAATCGATCTATCAATAGAGTCTAACTACTATATATTATATAAACAAAATTTTACTAATATCTAAATTAGCATCCGGCCGATTTAATCCCATTTTTTTACAAATCATTTATGTATAACTATAAAATAAATTTTAAGGGAGCAACACTGACCGGCTTTTTATTGTAGAAAAAAGACCCACTCCGGAGAGTGGGCAAATGATTAAATCCTTATCATTGGTTAGGTTTTGAATGGAAATATGGACGAGTTGATACAATTAATTGTATAACGTAAAAATCAACACCAAGAACGATTTTTGAGTTTTTACAGTCTCAAATTTACATTTTATTTCTAATTTAATCCTTGAAAAATTAAATTATTAGTATATTCCCCAATTGAAATAATTTCTATATTAGGGGCCAAACAGCATAATTTTTTTTTAACAGAGTCCATAAAATCTTCATCATAAAATTCAGAATTCCCCATAACAACTTTGATGTTTTTTTTATAAAAGTAATCGTGATTTTCTAACATATCAATTTGAAATTTATTAATTTGATCAATTATATCAGTTTTCCTTTTATAATCGAAGCTCAATACCTTAACTAAAGTAGTGTTATACTCAAAATCAACTACTTCTCGTTCTGCCAAATCGTGTATCTTCGGTACTTTAACATGCTCTTTTAAATTCAAGTTTCTAAGTTCTTTACTCAACAATCGTTTAACTTCTGGTGTCGTAATTCTCTCTGACTTAGGTCTATCGTAATACAGATAAGTCCTTATTAAATCATTAATATCTTCTAATAAAGCAGCCCGAGAGGAAACGAGTTCTCTCACTTCTGAAAATTTAAATTCATTAACATAATATTTTGTTATATTAGAAATAAAATTATCAGAATGTATATTATCGAATCGTTCCTCATCATAATCTTCTAACTCCAAAGAAGGATAATCAAAGTAGTAAGAGAATGTCTCACTCATTAATTCCATATAATCTTTATCAAATTCGTCATCAAAAGATTTAAGCCTATTAATATTCTTAGTCCTATGAAATTTAGAATACTCTTCAGAAGGGCAGTGAATAACAATACCAAAAATTACGGATTCTTGTCGAATTATACTGGGAATATAATTACATATAGAATAATTTATTTTTATTGCGTCATTCATAATTATTACCCTCCTTTTCTTTTTGAGTACGCATTCTGTAACTGGATCGTAATACCTTCAATTTGTTTCATTTGTTCCCATATTAACTCAAATGAACTCTCTATTTCTTCTAGTTTTATTCCCCAATCATCGGGAATATCTTGAAATACAGATTGAACATCTGTTTTATTTAAATTTTTTACTTTATCTTTAGTATTATTATAGCAGTTGTAACCTGTAAGCTGTGAAGAAAATGCCCGATAATTTCTCCCAAGTAAATTATCTACCACCATAGGACTTTTTCCTTTTAACTGTCTAAGCTCGTTTGCAGACCAAATCTCTCCGTTAATAAATATGTGAGAATGATCAATTGCCAAAACTTTTTTCTCTTTTTTATCATAATACAAATTCCCATCATTTTTAGCTCTATCATTATTCAAAATTATTTGATCAAAAACTAAAATCTTAGAAATATCTGCTCCATTAATAGTGTTTCGTGCTAAAATAGGTGAAATTTTTGGAGTACCAGCTCTATATTCGCTTAGAAAGCAAGTACAAGCGAGGGCATTCGTTTCTAACAAATGCGGTGTTTTAGAAATGACGGCTTCAGATAATTCAGCAACCATACAATCAGGCATTGGAATTTCAAGCAATTTCCCAAGCCTGTAAGCGATCAACTCATTATATAAAATTTTAGCACTGCAAAAGTCATGTAAATATTTCATTACATAAACTTTTCCATCATCAGCCTGTACTCGAACAGGTTGTGTTACTCCATTTGGAATCCGCCCTAAATAATTCGTAACTTTTCGTATTGTACTCACCCGATTTCATCTTGTCAATATTATATTAAAAATTATAATATTGTTTAACATTATTAACAATACGGAACATATGTTTAAACTCAACATAGATTTTCTAGCTTGAATAAGTATTTAGATAATTTATATTTTCTATGTACCACCCCTCAATTGATATGCATTCCAAAAAAATTAGAATTAAATTCTAATTTAAAGTTATGTTCATCAGGTGAGAGGCTATGTTTTTTATCGCTTAGGAATCGTCAAAACATACTCAGGGAATCGAATGTCGACTGTTTGTCCATTGATCGTATTTCCGTTCGGATCGTTTGTTCGTCGTAACATCGGAAAGACTCTTTTCCCTGCAAATTTTCGGATATCTAGTGTGCCATCCAAACCAAATCGCAGGCCACTAGGTAATCCATATGCTGCATTCACATCATCTCTGATAATACCGGCTGATTTACAACGTCCAATTTCGACATTCGGATTGTCGGCATCCATCCAGAAGACATATCCCTGATTTAAATACGCTGCACCATTTTGCGGAACCAACCATCCAGCAATCCGGAATGTACCTAGTCGTAACTCGTTGAACACTTCTAACTTACCTACATAGTTCCCACTCGTTTTTGGTGGGCTCACTAAAATAATTTGATCATGCGTTAAGTTATTCCCAGATCGTAATCGTTCACGAACCGTATTCATATTGATACCTGGACAGATATTCGAGGCATGGCCGCTGAATTCGTTATGCCCTAGTACATCGTTGACGGATAAACCAAAACGTTGCATAGCCGCCTTTGCTCGTTCTTCAAATGCTTTTTCTTGTTCAGCTGTAAATGAGCCATTGCCAACAAGGCAAATGTGGTAAGTTGGTGTATTATGTCCACTTATACCATTTGTCACATCATTATCGAAGTAGCACCATTGTACGGTACCATCTCGTAAAATGATTTCATGATAGCCACCTGTTCCCCAGCCTAATGTGCCATTCCAATGGTTCTGAAACGCCCAAACGTCTCCGGTTGTTGTTGCAGAATGGTGACGAGCAATTTTAGTTACTTGAGAAACATTTCTTTTGGCATTGGTTGGTCCTAAAATTCTTGAATCGCCTCTTAAATCTTGGATTTTTGTCATAATCAATTCCTCCTAATTTTTTATATAAAAAAACAGCCCTTTGGCTGTGTTTTTCCTTTGCTAATTTGTCATTCTTCCGACTGAATAACACTGTTTCCTAAATCAAATAATCCACCAGCGGCTAATCCTGAAACAGCTCCGGCCCATGCGTAAATCGCTAAATCTTGTGGTGCTAGGGTCACTGCGTATAAAACACCTAACAAAATACCCGCAATCACATTGATCACGGGCAAGAGTTTGTAATCCTTCATTTGTGTTTTAATTAACCCTGTGACACCGACGACTAGTGGTGTAATAATACTTGCAGCAGCTAAGATTTCTGTCATTTTATTTTCTCCCCTTTCCAATTTGTTTAAAAATAGATCTGATTTGTTCTTCAATAATTGAAAGCCGATTGCCATAGTCAATCTGACTTTTTTCTACCCGAATGATCGTCTTTTCTAATTTTCCTAACGTGTGATCAAGTTTCGTGAACATCGCATAAAATTTCGCCACACCTACGATCAATGTGCCGCCGAGTGTTATGATCGCTATCCACTCCCCGATAGTAATTCCTTCCATAAGTCACCGCCTATTCTACTTCTCTCAGTAGTTTTTTTAATTGTTTTTCAGAAATTGCTAACGGCACAAACATTCGGACTTGTTCGGCAGTGAAAAAACCTTGGCGATACATTCGTTCAATTTGTTCATAACTAAACATCTTGGAGCGCCTCCTTTACTTCGGCCAACTGATTGGCAAGTTGGATATCATTCATCATGAGTGTGGCATTCAGTTGTCCCATCTGTTGAATCTGTTCACCTTTACATTCATCTTGCTTTTTTAATTCTTCATACAAACATTCAAGATTTTCCAATTTTTCACGAAGTGTTGCGTTTTCTAATTCTTGCCAACGGTTTTCTGTCGGAATAAAAAACTGATCTGCTAATTCAATTCCTTTTAATGGTGGGACATCTGTATACGGAACAGATATCACACTATCGTCCAAGACTTTCCCAACATACTTCCCGCCTGTTCGTCCATACTGCCAAATTGATTTCATATTTTCCTCCTTTTATGTTACCAAAACTTCTTTGATATACACTTGATCAACACCCCAATTATTCACTGAAGCAGTGGTAAAATTAGTTTCTGTCACAAGCGTGACATGTTCTCCAGCATTAAACTTTCTTACACAAAACCAGCCAACATCATTGCGCCAATTCAATGAACCAGCGATACCAGCTACACGCCAGTCGCTCGCTCCGTTTACACGCATCCCAAGATAAGCATGGTAACTGTCATCGTTCGTTTGACAGGTAAATTTACCGACAAATTGGAGCGCACAGTTTTTTAGAATCGTTAAAGTTTTATTATCTTCAGATAGTGTAAATAAATCATTCGTTTTTGATCGCTCATTATCATAAGCATACGGATTACCCCAATTTAAAACAGTGCCATTCGAAACAGGTACTCCTACTAATCTTCCACCAATTAAGGATATTCCAAACTTTTCAGTTGATATACGTTCACCTTCAATATAAGGATGGTCACAAAAATCCTTTGTTCCTTCAATAGACTGTGGCTCTGTCAGACTTACTTTGTCGTTCAATCTTTTTTCAGTGTACTCAGGTGTAACATCCCAGCTATAGTCGTATAGATTATTACTGTCTTTCAAACCTTCACCAAAGTACTTGTAGAATGCGATTGGTGGTGTTGCCGTATCTCCTTTTTCTATTTTTATCCAATCAATTCTGACAGCCCCTGTTGTTCCAGAAGGCATCTGATATATCCTTAGGTTACTTGGTGAGGCACTACCTGTTAGGTTATCCGCTGTTGGTGTAAAAGTAATTCTCCAAGTATCTGCTACGCCCTCTACTGGTAACATATCATCTATCCTACATCTACTCTCTTGACCTGTAATGTATACTCTAAATGATTGTGTGGTAGGTTTCGTACCTTTCAATGTTAACGTATAGGGTTGTCCTACAATAAAGTTTTCTGTCATATCCTTAGCGTAAAAAAGCCAAGCATTAGATGAGTATGGGAAGGGTTGTTCCTTATTACCCAAATTAGCATTCAATGGTACTTTTGAAATCTGATAAGGTGCAATTAATAGATTAGGTTGATGCGGTGTAGCATCTGCACCTTCTTCTATTTTTAGCTTTCTTATTTTAAGTGTTCCTGTTGGGATTGTCGTGTTACTTACCGTTTGCCAAGTAAAATATAATACTTTAGGCTCACGGCCTTGATAATCTATAGTCGAAGTCCCTTTCACCGTAACCCATGTATTTCTAGGCACATCACGTGGTAATCGTGAAGTTTGTATAAGAACTTGTCCACCATCTGTATAAGCATAGTTAGCAAAAACTTGTGTAACATCCCCTGTATAATCAGCCCCCACATACATTTCGCAACTCATCGTATACTGTGTTTTATCCTTTAAGTACACACTTGTTTCCGGGTTAGTATTCCATTTGACTAATCTTCCACTACCGTCCATTACAACGGTATATTCACCGTTTTCATATGTTACCGCACCACCGTCTCCCCATTTAAATGTATCTGAGTCAGTCATAGCTAGGTTAGGATTCCCTGAATAGTCGAAATTACCAAAATCAATGCTGTTTGAGTACATCCGTTTTAGATTACCTAGCTCGTTGATTTGTTGCTCAGTTTGATTAATTTTTTCATCCAGCATTTTTACTTTTTCTTCCAAACTAACCGATTGGTCATTTGCTCGAGCAAATAGTTTTTCAATCTCCTGTTTGGTTGAATCCGTCAATTCTTCGACTTGCTGGGCAAACCAATTAAACCCATTGAAGTAATAGGCATCAATTTCATTTGTCGTTTCTTCCAAAGGACTACGATGGATCCTGAACCTAAATCGTCCAGCAGTATCAAGGGACTGTTGATTTGGAAAGTTTACATAAACAGAACCCTCTACAACTCCCTGATACCCTAAAATATTCTCTTCTAATACAACATGCACATGACCATTGACCGGATCATCTACCACAGCTAAATAATCATGTCTCGCTAGCCCATCCTCGGCCGTCTCCAAAGGAAACGTTAATCGAATTGGAATAAGTGTTCCTTTCGGGATAGAAAAAGCCACTCCTTCATTTTTTAAAAAGAAGTCGATTTTTGCCGTTCCACGGTCATGAGAATAAAAGGTGGTCCCGTTGTCAATGATAGCTTGTTGGACCGTATCAATAACAATGGGTTTGTTTGCCACCTTAAAAAACTGATTTTCTTCCATTTACAACACCGTCCCTTTAGTTACAATCAGTCCGACACCTGCAGTTTGAGTCGCTGTACTAGCAAAACCAGAAGGCGTGGTTCCTCGTAAAGTCGCTGAGTCACAACGAAAACCTACGGTATTTCCAGAACCCGAAATATCTCCCACGTTAATTTCTGCCATAAGTCGTGAATGAATCGCAAGCGCTTGGTTCACAAAAGTAGTTCGTCCATAAACATTCATCTTCGAGGCCCCGCCACAGTAAAGCGCATTATAAGATGCTTGTTGGGTAGACTCCCCAAATTTACAAGAAGCGATCGCCATATAACCGCCTTGCTCATTCATGATCCCATATCTTCTGCCTTGGAAAATAGGAGCATTCGCAGTATCCACTATTTGAATACCTAAAATTTGAAAATAGCCACTACAGAAGAAAAAGCCAATACTTCTGACTTTTACAGGCAAATCACGAGTAGCTGGAGCTAACGTTTCTTGACTTTGAATGGTGCGAATAACCAATGTACTCCCCTGAATATTCGCTAATCGGACATCTTCTAAATACACCCCGTCTTCTACCCAGATAGTAATCGAAGAAAGATTTAAAAGTGGAATCATATTGACGGCCATTTGGATGGTTTGAAAAGGCCGTTCCTCTGATCCAACTCCTGTCCGATCATCCCCTCGTGTAGCAGAAACGTAGATGTTTAATGTTGCTGCACTAGGTGAAAACAGTTGTTGAATGACTTCGTTAATCTGTTCGACTGAAGCCCCTTGATTGGCTAATTGAAATTTTAGCTCACGTATTCGCCTAGCAACACCTTGTTCTCCGCTTAATAATCGATCGTTTAAGGTTGGGTGTGCCGTACCCTCATGATCCACTCGTGCATCTACCACTTCAGTTGGTGAATTTCCTCCGACACTAAGGACTAGATTAGAAATACGTTGGTTGGTGGCACGCTGTTGTGTATGGATTGAGTCGACTTCTTGTTTTGTTTCACGGACATTATGGTTAAATAGTTTCTTCCATTCACTTGAAATCCGATTACTGATTAATTCTTTTAAATTCATTACACCACTCCTTTCTGTCGTAATTGAACCAATAGTTTCGTCATTGTTTTTTTAGTGTTCGAGAGAACCACTTCAGGTGGTTTCTTCGGTACTAAGGGAAATGTTTTAAGCCCAACTACTTGGATATACGTAGAAATTCCCATCGGCTCGTAAATAAAGGGAACATGATCGCCTTTTTGTATTGGCGTCTTCCACTTCAACTTAACAACACCTGAAATATTTGGTGTATCTTGTAGTTCATTTCTTAAGCGTTCCATCATACTTTCCTGATGATGATAGCGTTCATCTCGAACAGGATCTTGAATTCGAATCCCCCATTTTGCCGATTCTTGACTGGTAAGTGTGACTGGAGGAAAAACATAATCACTCTCCCGAGGATTATCTGTTTCCACACCTTCTTTTAATGCGCCAAATCCACGAATCTGGGTTTTTAAGTTGTACGTGTCGATATCGAATGTCACTTCATCCGTATTATGCTTAAATCGAATCGGCTCATGGACTTTTTTTCCAAACGCATCTGCAGACATAAAGCGTAAATGTTTATTATCCGGAACAACAACTAAACGAAAGTCCTGTAGGACTTCATTGATCAACCGTAAATAATTCGCATCTCCAAAGTTTTCCTTATCGGTTGCTGGAAACCCACCGCTTAACTGCCAAGTAAAACCACGAGCACCTGTTCCTAGTATGTGCATCAAGAGTTGCATCGGGGTTCGCCGACCCGTAATTTTATTGTATTGATACCCGTGTTGAATCGTGTAATAGACATGTGTCGCCACTACTCTTTTATACACCGCTTCTCCAACTGCCGACTCTTGCATTTCTTTGATGACAAATTGTTGGCCTTGAAAGATGACAGAAGACTCGTAAGTCACTAAATCATACACAACACTATTTCGAACTGTTTTTCGAATAACAAAACCGACTTCCCACGTTTCGTTCATTTGCCAGTTTTCATAAAAAGACCCCTGATCGTAATCGGTCAGGAGTTCTTCTTGTGTTTCTTCATAATTTCGAATCGTTAACATTGGTTCACCTACTTATAAAGAAATCGGAAATCCCATTCGGATTTCACACGACTGATATTTTGTAATTCAATGTGATTTTCGCCGGGTGCTAATGTAATCACTCCATGGTTCGTATCAATACCGCAAGAGACCCCATTTTTACGCGGATAGACACTTTCTAGCACTAAAGATTCTCCGTAGCGACGATGCAGTGGCGGGTAATAAATAAAACGATCACCGGTGGTTCGATTGAACAAGATAAACTCTCCGTCTGATTCCCCTTCGATTCGAATCGTTAAGTCATGTTCTCTGGGATCAATCGTGAAATCTCCCCCGTTAAAAATAGTAAACCGACTCGTTTCATGGGTATATTGATACTCTTCTGCCACTAAACCTTGTGAAAATTGCCAGTCCTCTTCTAAGTCAAAGTTAGACTGAGTACTTGCGATTGATTCGGAGCTCCCAGGGAACACCGTGAAAGAAAGGGCGAACATTCCTTTTTGAGGCATGATTTTTTGTACTTCCCAGGGCTCCGGAACAACTCTAAATCGTTTCCCAGGCTCTCCAGAATAGCAAATGTAGTAAGGATCCTCTCTGTAAAATAAACTTCTCATCTCGTTAACGACCAGTCGCCAATCGTACAGATTTCGCGAAGCCAATCGGAAAACCAAGAAGAATGGAAAGCTGTCGTAGGCAAAGTTAACCAGGCGACTTCCATCGCTTCCTGAAAATTGTTCAAAATGATACACAGGCTCAGGAGAACCCGGGCCCACATCTGCAATCCTTATCCCTTCAAATAAAGCGTTGAAATGGATAGTTCCTTCTTCACAGATTAAATAAATTTGTGTTTCATCATGCAAAACCCACACCCCCTGTGTATTGTCTTTTATACATTTGTCTTCCTAGAGATTGGTCAAAAGTACTGGAAATCTTCTCTCCATCTAGGATTGAGTTCACCTTGATTGGACGACTATTCAGCACCCGTGCCAACTCAGCCATATCTACTGATGAAGATTGGTGGACAATCGTTTGACTGATTTTTTCGTTGGAAAGCTCTCTCCACATACGTGCAGAACCTAAAGCAACTTCTGGCGTGGTAATTTTCAACATGCCCGCCGACAAGTTATCTATCTCTTGGTAAACAACTCCTGCATATTTTTCGATACCTGCGGCAACCCCCTCTGGAATCCACCGTCCAACCTCGTTCGCCATGACTTTCGAAGGACTATTTATATCCAATGCGCTTTTCATGGTGGCGGCAACCTGATTGGCAATTCTATTTGCGGTTGCCAATACAGATGCTGTACCGGCATTTAATCCAGCATTCAATCCAGCCATAGCATCACGACCCACTCCATTTAGCTGGTTAGGCAATCCTGAAAAAGCAGATACAACCGCCGAGCTAGTTCTTGATGCAGTTAAAATAGGTTGCCTTACAGATGAATTCATTCCACTATTTAATGAACTAATTGCGTTGCGACCTGTCATTTGCATCTGATTTGGCAACTGATTGAAGGATTGTACAATCCTATTTGATATATTTCTGGAAGTTGCGACAACCCTGCTCGACTCTGCCATCATTCCAGAATTCAACCGACTCATAATATCTCGACCAATCGATTGAAATTCACTTGGCGTATTAGTAAAGGTACGTATCAAATTGCTATTCAAAGCTTTCACAGTAGCTAATTGTACTTGCGATCCACTTTGGAAACTCATATTCATAGAATTCATACTATTGGAAGCTACCATAGGAAGCGCACTCAACGCGTTAGCTACATCAGGAACAACTTGATTAAAACTTACTGTCATATTTTTGATACCAATGTCAGTTTGTTTTACCATTTGGTCAACCAACTTATTTACTTCCGCAACAACCACTGGACTAGTGGCTGCGATTCCCGTTGCAAGACCTTCTCCCACTGCTTGTCCGTACTCAGCATAGATACCTTGGTTCATATGGCTAGATAGTTCATTATTTGGAGTGTCTGCGACAGCTTTAGCACTTTGTTGCACAGCCTCTTGACTGCTATCAATCCCTTGTGCTATCCCTCGACCTACCTCTGTTCCACTTTCCTTAGTTTTTTCTGTAGTCATCTCAGCTTGAATAGTATTTTCTGGTATCATTCCTATAGCTTTGGCTGCTAACTCAACATCAGCATTAGATTGATTAATTCCTTCACTTAATCCTTTACCTGTTTCTTTACCAGTCGGAATATAACGATTTGCTTGTATGGTTTCCTGAAACATTGTTTCTGGAGTTTGTGCTACTTCTTTGTGCTTCTCTGTGTGATGAATTCTACAGAGCGCTGCGAACGTGTAATCTGAATGATCAATTTTCTTACGTTTTCGTCTACCCAATGCTTTATCAAAATGATCAATGTCAGCTCCTGTTCTTCCACAGATACAACAGACTCTTTTCGTAATACACTTGTACAAGTAGTATTCTTGATTCGCTGGTAAAATCTCATAACCTTCTTTGAATGGAATATGATGTTCAAAGATGAAATCTAAGATGATATTTGCTAGGATGTTTACGTCACTTACAGTTGTATCCGATTCGTCCTTGAGGCTTATTTTTCGCCCTGTGACACCTTCAAAACGAAAGTAGAAGAATTCCTTCCAGAAGTCCGTTGGCGTGCCTGTATCGATGAATATATCCCCTATGAGCGCATAGATGAAATTTCTTTGCTGGGCTGTGAAGCGACGTGGATCGATAAAACGCACTTCAATGATCCGATCACCTTCATAGCCTTCGTACATCGTTTTAAGTCGCTCGATGTTTACTTCTTCGTTGATTGTTGCGACAATGTCTTTTCCTTTGAACTTTCTAAGAACTGCTGAATAGGAATCGATTAATGAATTAAACACTTATTTCACTTCTTCTTGTTTAATTCATTTCTTTTTTTAGCAATTGCTCTTTCCATCAATCCGCATTGTTCATAAGATAACTGTTCAAGACTTTCCACATTGTCAGCAATCAGCCCTAGTTTCGCAGTCTGTTCGTTTACAAAATCAATTAACGTCTGAGTCATATCTTCTCCCATCTCTTCGTTAAATATCCCAAGGATTTCTTCCAGCATATTTAATTTTTTTATATCGATTCTCTGTGGTGCAGGTATATCCTCGCCTTGATAGACATACAATCCTAAACCATGTAACGCTAACGCCTTAACAAAACATCGTTTAAGTGCATTATTTATCTGAGTAGCATTTGGTTTTATAACCGCTTTGTTCGTATAATCAGTTACTGGAAAAAGCTCAGTTTCTGTGATTCCATGGATCGTTACAGACACCGAAACATAGACACCTGTTTCATCTAATAGATAGGGTTTAAACTCTTCCACAAGAAAATCTTGATGGGTTCCTGAAACAACTCTAAAGTGTTTATATTCGTTAATCGTTACTCTTGATTTCGGATCACTTTTTTTCATGATCTCCCAAGCGCGGGCCCACGATAAATAATCAAACTGTCCTTTCTTTTTTAAAACTTTGTCTAACTTTTTACTTGATAGTTTTTCAAAATTCGTAATATTTTTTGCTTCACTCATCAAACTTCGCCTCCATATCAGCGATATATTTTTTTCCTTGCCCGTAGTATGAGATATCGATCAAATTTCCTCTCTCATACTCATCTAGCGCATCAATCAAGCCATCTTCTATGACGTAGATATATTCTGGTTTATTTGAATGTTTTGATAGATGGATAAGATAGATATGATCCCAAAGACTCACAAAGTTTCCCAGATCATCTTGATCACATGCTAGTTCTTCATCCGTCAAAAGATTTCGTCTAATTTTTCGGTTATTTGTTCCTTTAATATTCATTTTTCCCCAATCAGGGTCAGTCAAATATTGATCTAGAGTGGAAAGTTCTTTTTCCATGTGTTAACATCTCCTTAGATGTGTTTTCTTTAGTGACTCTATGCTTGCAGGCGGAGTCACTTTTTTTGTATTTTTTCTCCACACTTTGAACAATACGGTCCATCCCATGGATGACACTGTTGTAGTAAATTATTGTTAAAACGTAATGTATAGCGACAATCCGGACAATAAAAAACATGTCTGTAAAATAGATACTCTTTTATTTTTTGTCTTAGTTTCATTTGATCTCCTGCCATTTCTTTTGTTTATTGATTAGCTGTTTGCTTAAAATAGTTGACTTATTGTCATACCACCATCTATCAGCAATCATTTTTCCTTTCTTCAAAGCTTCTCTTCGATTCATATGTTCTCCTTCCTTTCGAATCTAATAGGTTTATCAAAACCATTAAACTTGCGAAAATACTTCCTCCCACTACGCTGTAGTGCGCTACTAGTACGAGTAAACCTAAGATGGCTCCAATAAAAAGTGTGTCTGTCTTTTTCATAGTCTTATCTCCCTATTTTTAATTTCTAACATGCGTAAATCTTCAAGCTCCATCGCAATCAGCTCAGCTTGTCTATCTGATAGCTCATCGGCTTTTCTAAGCGCTGCACGATCATCCTGTAATTCTTTTCTACGTAGCCTTATAAGATTGAGAATTTGGTGTTCTTGTTGTACTGTGTATGCCATTAAATTATCTTCTATATATCCGTATTCAGTGTCGAAAATTCGCAATTCTATCTACGACATCAGAGCTACAAAATGTACGACTTTCAATTGCACAATTTGATATGATTTTCATAAACGATGGTTTTATGAGTGAACTTGAATCCCGTAACTACTAGAATCTCGCTCGCCTAACATAATCTTCGTACAGAGCGATGTATTCTTTTTTTGAAATTGGCGGCCTTTCAAAAGTCATTCCTGAAAAAATAGATGACTGTTCATCAGAATCTGTTACTTTTTCAACATTCAATTCATGATGCTCCTTACTGCCTCTAATAGTAGGGAGCGTTTTTACTATTTCTTCTGCAAACTCTAGCTTTTCAACTAATTCCTTTGCATCTTTCAATTGCTCTATGGTTAATTGGATTTTTTCACTAGACAGACAAGCGGCTGTATCATTTTCGTTTATGACAGTTGATCCTATATCTCTCGCAGCATTTAGAAATATTTGAGCGCCTTCCATCATCGTTTCCCATTCTTGCCATTTTTGTTCTAACTTTTTATTGATTTTCATTTAACTTCCTCCTACATTTCCAATTCTGTTTGAATCTGGTTAATGCGTTCTTTCGTCAAAGATGATGGCTCCCAGTTGTTAATGAAGTTCAAAGCTTTTCGGAAATCTTTATCTTTAATTCGCCCACGATTCGGAACCTTGAAAAGCTGTTTGATGCTCGATCCTAAATCTTGATACAACATACCTTTAGCATTTTGTCCCAGATGTTGTTCCTTGCAGATTTGATAAACCTTCTTTCGAACAGCTCGATCGATTGTGCCTTTATCTTCCGTAGTGATCAGTTTGTTTTCTTCGATATCTACTAAACGTTCGTCAATTTTATCAATGCGTTGATTTGTTTCTTCGTTCCCTTCTAAAGCTAGTAGGATTAATTCCCTATTAGATGTTGGGATTTGAGCTTGTTGTTTCGGATTGAAATAATTTTCTTCCAATTCATCAAACATATCCCACGCTCGATCCGTGCCTAACATTTTCGAATGACGACTCGCACCTCGTTTTGTGTAGAGAATAAGTTGATTTGCATTTTTTCCAACAAGGTCGAAATTTTCGACTCTGTTCTTAAAGTCCTTTAACTGCTGACCCCCCAGTCTATAAAAGTGTTTTCCCTCTATGAATTTTTCTTTATTGTTGTTAAAATTCTGTTTAATTTGTTTTTCTGTCGCATCGTAAAATTCCGCTAGTTGCTCCGAAGTTAATAAGCGTTGATTGTAAAATTCAATAATTTGCATTTGATTCATGCTGTTGCCTCCTTCTAAAGTTTCATTTTGTTTATATGCAATCTAATATCATCTCGATCAAACCGATCTTCCTTCTTACTCCAAGGTATGACCGGTAAACCATCCGCAATCCACTCTTTTAGCATGTCGTCACCCATCCCTAAAATAATTTTCACTTCACTCTTATTGGGATAAGGTGGTAATTCCATTGTTTTTGTTAGAAGCTTCATTCTCTTTTCAAATTCCAATACTGCTATCTGAACAAATTGAGGCATAATTTGTTTTTCAATAACTTCATCTGGTATTGTTAACTGCATACCTAAACCTCCTCAATAAATTTTTTGATCTTTTCGATTTGGCGCTTCGGCTTATCTTTCCCATTTATAATACGAGATAGATAACCTTCATTTATCCCAAGCTCATTAGCTAACCACGACCGGGACTTACTCTTCAATGCTAGAAAGACATCAACTTCTTTCTTTAAAGTCATTTATCATACCTTCTTTCTTATTTTTCTTAAACGTGTTTACTAATTTTGATATAATTTTCATATCAGCGAGTGGTCCGCTGAAATAATCGAAAGGCGATCTTCATAATGAATGTTACTGAAATCAAGCAACTTTTTTCTGTTGAAGAGGTGAACCAACACCTTTCCAATGGATGGGTATTTATTTCTGCACATACCCACGTTTCACAAGGAACTTATATCGCTCCTGGATCTATGCCTGCTGCATCTGTTTTTATTGTCGGTAAGGTTTAGCATCAATTGTCACTTGTGTAATCACATCATATTCTTGCTTAAGAGTTTCTATATCTTTTAGAAGCTCTTTTGCTTCTTCAGCATTTTTTACATGAGCGACGATTTGTAGTGTTGTCTTTGATTTCTCCATCCTTCTCACCTCATTTCTATTTAGATTAAAACTAATAATTTTCACCACTAACAGCATTCACTGAAATGTCACAAGTCAAAACTCTTGGTGTAGCTGCTGCTCTAGCTGGTAATGAAAATGATTAGTCTGCCACCTGTTTCTGCAGACGGCTTTTTATATGTTAGCAAGAATATTTACAAATCTTATTGACATTTTTACGAAGTTTAGTAAAATAAGAGTATACAAAATAAACCTATCTAACACATTAATGCTTGCTGGGGAGCGGTTTTAATGAGTTCTATTTAGCAATTTATTTTGTAAATATTCTTGCTTACAAGATAACTATAACTAACTTTAATAAAATAGTCAACTATTTTTTATTAAAGTTCGTAATTAATTTCGGTAAGCTATTAAGGTGATGTTTATGAGTTTATTTGATCGAATAAAAGACCTAGCTGCCAAAAGAGGAAAAAATGTTCAAGATGTCGCAAGAGACTTAGGATTCGGCGAAAACGTAATTTATTATTGGAAGAAAAAAACACCATCTACAGAAAAACTTCAGAAAGTTGCAGACTACTTCGGTGTCTCTGTAGACTATCTCCTTGGTAGAGAAGATTCTAAAAGAGTTGAGCTAAAGCCGGAAGAAGACGAATTGATTGTTATGTTCCGTAAAAATACGTCGGATATGGACGACGATGAAAAAAAAGAGTTCAACGAATCACTAGACAAGCTAATGTCATTTGCTAGAGAATTATTTGAAAAAGATAAAAAAAAGAATTAAGGACTGTTGCCTATGTATAATCGTGAAACTTTTGAGTACAGAAAATTAGATGCTTCCAACTACCTTTCATATTCAGAAAATGCTCTTTCCCTTCTGACTATCATTTCAGAATGGGCAGAAATGCCCATATCTGAAATTACTTACTTTAACGTCATTGATTTTTTTGTAATGCATTTCGAAATTGAAATCGTTTTTTTTGATAGTTCATCCGGAACTTATAAGTCTATCTATGACTGCTTCAATCCAGAAGTATTGGAGGTTGACGCAACATTCTATAAACATGTCTCTGGTTTTACGGTTACAAACGGATCGAGTTTTAAGATATTCCTGCACAAATATAGAAACAAACATCGAATAATCTTCACTCTACTACACGAACTTGCTCATATTTATTTTCATTGCTCAGATAATTCATATATGCAAATTTTTGCTTCAATGGATGTTAGGAGTCACTATCCAGATGAAATATTACCTTTCGAAGATGAAGCAAATGTAATCGCTTCTATACTTTACCTGAACAATGAAAAGCTAGTTGAGTACCTGGACGATGGGAGTTCTTTCGATTTAATTCTAGCAAAACATTGTATAAGTCGTAGAGCTTTGCACAACAGAATTAAAAACTATCTTATTTATGACCTAGGCTTAAACCACGATGTTGCAATTTCTAAATACCTAGTGCCTTATAGGTCAGAAGTATATGGTAAATACGCTATTACTCAGCTTCAATCAGTTATGAGCATGTCCAAAAGCTTTCATTTTTAAGCATAAAAAAATACCCCATAGAAGCTGTACACTTCTATCAGGGTACCCTCTTACTCTAACAACTATAATTTTACCAGAAAGAGGGAATGGAATGAAGAAAATTATGTTTTTAGGATTATTAATAACGGTATTTTTGTTATCTGGATGTGGAAACAATAAATCCATTGATTTGAGTGATATTAGAAGCACTACTTTCGACGATACCATATTCACTCCAGTTGAAGCAGAAATTGAAAACAACGAATTACTAAAGCTTGAATTTACATGGAAGTATGGGAAAAACGAAAATAGTCGTGAAAAGTATATATTTAACGGCACTTATGTAAGAATTGATGTTTCACAAAATGGACGAAACCTTAAACAGGCAAATACTCCTGCTGAAGCTCGAATGAATAATCCAATCTATGAGGCTCAAGAAGCAACTATTCGTCCAAGGTATGAGTTATTAAATACGAAAGATGCGGTTGAAGTGCTAATATCTGACAAAACAACAGGGAAATCATATAGACACTTTGTTATCGACTTAGATAATGGTACCGCAGAACAAACCGAAATTGATGATATTTCTATATCTTCTAGGGAGGCTAAAAGAAAAAACGAAAGCTCGGATGACAACGCCGATGCACTAAACATGTTTATCTCTATGTCAGATTTTTATGCGAGTTTGAAAGAATATTTAAATTCAAATGAATTGAATAACGTCATTGAAATTAGCTCAGACAACCTAGTTTGGGCTGCCGAACAGACTCTAACCAAACTGGAAACACAAGCTCCTGATTCTGCTGAATATCTTAAAATGTTATCAAATAGATGCATTGACTATGCAACTGCTGCCCGAAAATCAGATGAAGAGAAACTTGATGAGTTATCAACCCAAATTGACAGAATTATTGGAACTCTTTCTAAAAATTACTTTGATGACTATATGCCAGATTCTATAAAATCTTTACAAGGAAACTAATAGGGGAAATAGTCTCAGATTATAAATTGATTAGGTATAAGAATATTTGGAGGAGTTTTTACAATGAATGGATATAGAAAATACAAAAAAATGTTTTGGATACTCTCACTAGGTATTATCGGATTTTATCTTTTTCTAGGGTGGAAATTGGGTAGCTATAAAGATGATGGGATACTATTCATTTTAGCAATCGCTCTTATCACCCTATTTCTGGCTACACGTAGTAATAATTTCTATGATAAGTGGGAAAAATGGAATACTGAAGGACCAGAAAAATATGATAAGTTGAGCGCTCAAACACCAGTAAAAAAAGAGAATAAAAATATCATCAAATGCCCAACCTGTCAATCCAGAGATGTGCAATTCATGCAAAATAATAAAAAAGGATTTTCAATTGGGAAAGCTGTCGGTGGTGCTGCATTGACAGGCGGAATAGGTACATTGGCAGGATTTGCTGGAAAAAAAGGGAAAAATCAGTGGTTCTGTACGAATTGCCACACTACATTTGAAACAAAAAATTAAAGACTAGCCTTTGGGCTTTTCTTTTCCATATTTACAAGAACATATATTCTTGAAAGGAATTTTATTATGGCTATGATTAAACAATATAAAAAGAAAAACGGGGAGAAAGCTTGGTATTTTAAAACATATTTAGGGATTGATCCGATGACAAAGAAGAAAAAATATACTACCAAAAGAGGATTTAAAACACAAAAGGAGGCTAAAATAGCCTTATCAAGACTAGAATTAGAAATTGAGAAAAACGGACTTCCAACTAAAAAAATTGAAATTCCAACTTTCAGAGAAGTCTATAATCTTTGGTACGAACAATATAAAAACACGGTCAAAGAAAGCACGCTATTTGTCCAAAAAAATGCGATTGAAAAACATATTCTGCCAAATTTTGGATCGCTCTCGTTAGACAAAATAACCGTTGTTTATTGTCAAGAACAAGTGAATAATTGGTTCACTTACTATAAAAAGTATTCTAATCTTATTGGCTTAACGACTAGGATAATTGATTATGGGCTTAAAATCGGTCTTCTCTCAACTAATCCAATGAATCATGTGATAAGACCACGAAAATCCGAACGAATTGATCAAGAAAAATATGTCTCCCCTTTTTATTCTAAAGAGCAATTGAAGAGTTTTTTAGAGATCTTAAACCGTCACGAAGACATACAACTGTTTACTATGTTCAGAGTGATGTCATTCACAGGACTACGAAAAGGAGAGCTACAGGCCCTGCGTTGGAAAGATTGCGATTTATCAAAAGGCACTATATCAGTCAATCAGACATTGGCAAAAAGTGAATACGGTAAAGAAATATTCCAGACTCCCAAAACAAAGCATAGCCGTCGTACTATTTCAATTGATGATGAAACTCTTAAGTACCTTGTATCTTGGAAAAAAGAGCAACGGAGAAGATATCTAAAGCTAGGTATTAATACTCTCAAACCTGAACAGCTTCTGTTTACTGACATTGACAATAAACATCTTTACCTCGATTATCTGAATAATTTTATGAAAGCTTTTTTAAAGGAACACAATTTAGAGAAGATTACTATTCACGGTTTTAGGCATACACACTGTAGCTTATTATTTGAAGCAGGTGTCAGCATTAAAGAAGTACAAGAGCGAATGGGGCACACCGATATAAAAACCACTATGGATATCTATACTCACGTAACCGAAAAAGCCAAGGAACAGACCGCTGAAAAATATGCCGCGTATATGAATTTTTGAAAGTATGGTCAAAAGTATGGTCAAAACAAAAAAAGAGGCGTCTCTCGAATTGAGAAACACCTCGTAAAGCTTGATATAACAATGATTAACGTTTTGAAAATTGTGAAGCTTTGCGGGCTTTTTTAAGACCTGGTTTTTTACGTTCAACCATACGTGCGTCACGTGTAAGTAACCCAGCGCGTTTAAGAGCTAAACGGAAGTCAGGATCAACTTCTAGCAATGCACGAGCGATTCCGTGACGGATAGCTCCTGATTGTCCAGCGTAGCCTCCACCGTTTACGTTAACAAATACGTCATATGCGCCTTTTGTTTCAGTAACGCCGAAAGGTTGATTGATAACTTCACGCAAGTCAGCATGTGGAATGTATTCTTCAACATCTTTTTTGTTGATAGTAATTTTACCAGTTCCTGGTACTAAGCGTACGCGAGCAACTGCATTTTTACGACGGCCTGTGCCGATATATTGAACTTGTGCCAATGAAATTCCCTCCTATTAGATTAAGTTTGTGATGTCTAAAACTTCTGGTTGTTGTGCTGCATGTGGATGTTCTGCTCCACCGTATACATTCAATTTTGTAAATTGTTTGCGGCCTAAAGTATTTTTAGGTAGCATGCCTTTTACAGAAGTTTCGATCAAACGACGAGAATTTTTAGCACGCAATTCACCAGCTGAGATTGATTTCAATCCTCCTGGGTAGTTGCTGTGACGGTAATAAATTTTATCAGTCGCTTTTTTACCTGTTAATTTCACTTTATCTGCATTGATAACAATGACGAAATCGCCAGTATCCAAATGAGGGGTGAAAGTTGGTTTATTTTTTCCACGTAGTACAGATGCAACAACTGTTGAAAGACGTCCCAATGGAACATCAGTTGCGTCTACTACATACCATTTACGTTCTACTTCGCCTGGTTTGGCCATATATGTTGTACGCACGTTAGTTTCCTCCAATTTAAGTTCTGATGTTTGACATACACTTCGAGTTTCCGGGGCTCTTTGTGGGGCAAACAATACCATTTAACATATTACCTGCAAATACCGATAATGTCAACGTTTTTCTATACTTTTGAAAAATTAAATTTCTTTTTCATTTTTATCTTTTCATCGTTTTAGTTTCTTTTAGACTAAGAAATTCGTTCTGTATAAAAAGTTGTGTATTTACATTATTTTTGAATATTATTTTCATTTTATTTATTTTTATGTATATTTATTTAATTTATTGATTGCTTTTTTATTTTTATGGTGTTATCATTTGAAACATCTATTTTGAAAACACTTAAAAATAAAGGGGCGATTTTATGAAAGAAAAAATTATATTGGCTTACTCAGGTGGATTAGATACCTCTGTGGCAATCAAATGGTTGGCAAAAGATTATGAGGTGATTGCTTGTTGCCTAGATATCGGTGAAGGCAAAGATACAGCTTTTATTAAAGAAAAAGCACTTCAAGTTGGTGCAATTGCGTCTTATGCCATCGATGCCAAAGAGGAATTTGCTCAAGAATTTGCATTGATCGCGCTACAAGGTCATACGTTTTACGAGCAGTCTTACCCACTGGTTTCTGCGCTTTCTCGCCCCTTGATCGCAAAAAAATTAGTGGAATTAGCTCGAAAAACTGGTGCAACGACGATTGCTCATGGCTGTACAGGAAAAGGCAATGACCAAGTTCGTTTTGAAGTAGCAATCAATGCCTTGGCACCTGAAATGAAAATCATTGCACCGGTTCGTCAATGGCAATGGTCTCGGGAAGAAGAAATCGCCTATGCGAAAGAAAATGATGTGCCGATCCCAGCAGATTTGGAGAATCCATATTCTATCGACCAAAACTTGTGGGGACGTGCTTGTGAGTGTGGTGTGTTAGAGGACCCTTGGGCGACTCCGCCAGCAGGTGCTTATGATATTACGACAGCGTTGGAGTATACACCTGATCAGCCGGATATCATTGAACTCACTTTTGAACAAGGCGTTCCAGTTGCTTTGAATCAAGAAAGTTTACCTTTATCCGAATTGATCTTGTCTTTGAATCAATTAGCCGGCAAGCATGGAATCGGACGGATCGATCATGTGGAGAATCGTCTGGTAGGGATCAAATCGCGGGAAGTGTATGAATGCCCTGGAGCGATCACTTTGATGCAGGCACACAAAGAGCTGGAAGATTTGACCTTCGTTCGTGAATTAGCACATTTCAAACCAATGATCGAGCAACAGTTGAGCCAAATGATTTACGATGGTCTCTGGTTCAATCCATTGACCGATGCGTTGATCTCTTTCTTGAAAGCAACACAGACTGCGGTCAATGGGACTGTCCGTGTCAAACTATTCAAAGGAAATGTCATCGTTGAAGGACGTAAATCAGCCAATAGTCTATATAACGAAGAACTAGCAACGTATACTTCAGCGGATACCTTCGATCAACAAGCTGCTGTCGGTTTTATCAAGCTTTGGGGTCTACCATCGAAAGTCTATGCGGAAGTTCAAACGCAACAACAAACAGCCGTAGGATCAGAGTAGCGAGTAAAGCAATCAAAAGAAAAGTAAGGTAAAAGCTGAGTGCGAACTCAAACAGGACCTTTTACCTGCTTTTCTTTCATTCAAAACATAGGAGGAATCACATGGATAAACTTTGGGGTGGACGGTTTCAAGGAAAAAGTGAACAATGGATCGATGCATTCGGTGCTTCGATCTCCTTTGATCAAAAATTAGCTCAACAAGATATTTTAGGTAGTCTCGCCCATGTGAAAATGTTGGCCCATACTGGGATTTTGTCCGAGGAAGAAGCGCAACAGATCATCGCTGGTTTGGAAAAACTGCAAACACGCTTAACGAATGGCACTTTGCATTTTTCGGTGGAAAATGAAGACATCCACTTGAATATTGAAAAATGCCTGCATGAGGAAATCGGACCTGTTGCCGGGAAACTACATACTGCTCGTAGCCGTAATGACCAAGTCGCAACAGACATGCACTTGTATCTAAAAGATACGGTACTTGAACTGATTGAAAAGCTTCATTCGTTACGTCAAACGTTCGTGGAAAAAGCAGCAGAGCATACGGCTACGATCATGCCAGGATATACTCATCTGCAACACGCCCAACCGATTTCCTTTGGCCATCATCTCTTAGCGTACTATCAGATGTTTACTCGTGACCATGAACGCTTCACAGAAAGCCTGAAACGAATCGATATTTCCCCTTTAGGCAGTGCCGCATTGGCAGGTACGACGTTTCCGATTGATCGTTCCTTTGCTGCAAATGAATTAGGCTTTTCTGCTGTTTATGCAAACAGTTTAGACGCCGTTAGTGACCGTGATTTTATTCTGGAGTTTTTAAGTAATGCTTCATTATTGATGATGCACTTGTCCCGTTTTTGTGAAGAAATCATTTTTTGGTGTAGTTACGAATGTCAATACATTGAACTTTCGGATACTTTTTCAACAGGCAGTTCGATCATGCCTCAAAAGAAAAATCCAGATATGGCGGAATTGATACGTGGAAAAACTGGTCGAGTATATGGTAATTTATTTGGTTTACTCACGTTGATGAAAGGTTTGCCTTTAGCTTATAACAAAGATTTCCAAGAAGATAAAGAAGGCATGTTCGATACGAGTGAAACGATTTTAGCTAGTCTCTCGATCATGGAAGGTATGGTCAAAACCATGGAAGTGAACAAAGCCCGAATGTATGCAGCCACGCAAAAAGATTTCTCCAATGCGACTGAGTTAGCCGATTACTTGGCTGCAAAGGGCATCCCCTTCCGTCAAGCACATGAGATTGTCGGTAAACTCGTCTTACATTGTACACAGCAAGGTTGCTTGTTACAAGACCTCCCACTAACAGAATTCCAAGCAATCAGCCCGCTGATCGAATCTGATCTTTACGATACCTTACTTCCAGAAACTGCCGTGAAACGTCGCAATTCATTAGGTGGTACAGGTTTTGACCAAGTAGAAATACAGATTGAGCAAGCACTACATCAGTTGAAAATAGACAAGAACTAAAAGAACATCTTGAGACAATGTTTCCACACGTTGTCTCAAGACGTTCTTTTTTGTAGTTTACATTTTTCAAAAATATGCAAAAAAAGTTCAATCTTTTAAGAATAAACATGTCATACTTTAGTTTAAAAAACTTTTTAAAACAGAAAGGAAAAAACGATTATGACCTTCTTCCCCTTTGTCGATCCCAATCGTCGACCACAAGCCAAGATTCGAAAAATGACAGAAGAACTCACACAAAAATTTCAAGCAATCGATCCAGATTTGACTTTGATACATAATGATAACTTTATTGATTATGGTCCAGAGGTCTTTCCAAAGCTATCGAAAATTTATTGGGACCCTCGTGTGCCAGATCATCCAATGGAACATTTTGTGTATTCGGAGTATCGGTTGAAATATCAATTTTATACGCTCTATTGTTTTACACCTTATGGCGAACAAATTGATGAACATTAAGGAAAAGTAAATCATTCGGATCGAAAAACGCTACAAGCAATTGACGATTTGATATTAACTGTTATTCACACTTATCAAGCAAAAAACTTATCTTACTGGAAGGATTTATTTCCAGAAGAACAATTCCAACAAACAATCGCATCTCATTATCAAAGAACTTCACAGATGATCGGTGAAGGTAAAAAAAGTAGTCGACTAATCACATTCACTGACCCCAAGCATCGACCTTTGGCTGCTGTAGAAAAGAATACGAATTTTCTAGAAACTCAGCTAAATCAATTAGATTCTCGATTAACTGTGACTCATGATGATTCATTTATTGATTTCGGCCCAAAAGATGGACATTTTCTTGCGGAATGTCCATATGATCCTGAAGAAGACGACCCAGACGATGATAGACTGGGTTTATCGGATGAAGAATATGTCATTTGTTATGAAAACACTCCTCTATTTGGGATTTCCCCATATGGATTGAGCTTTGGATATCACGGAGATTTTTTTAATGGGGGGATTCCGATGATAGACTACCTAGGAATAAGAAAGACTCACAATGAAACTATTTTAAAAATTATTTACACGTATAAACTTTATAATATGTATTATTGGCGTGAACAGTATACACCAGAAGATTTCCAAATAAAATCTAAAAAGTTCAAAAAAGATTGGTCCTTAAGTTAATTAAGGACTAATCTTTTTCTATTCAACTGGATAGGCTGTTACAACAGTGACCTTTCCATTTGCTTTAACATTTACGCTGACATTTATACTAAAAACTCCACCAGTTTCTTTCCCAATGAGGTCTTGTCGTCCAGGTACATCTGTAACTTTCTCCTCAATTATACGTTCGACTTCACTCGTAATTTTCTCTGCATTCCAATTATCAGGAAATACGGTAGTCTTCGCACCCTTAAAATTTGTTCCATAACTCACTTTAGCCTCAAAAGGTTTTCCTTCCACCACTATCCCAGTTGGTTCATAAACTACTCCACTGTCTGGACTATAAAAATCAGGATAGCGCGAATGAGCTCCTGATATAATCAATCTCCCATCTCTCCCCGGTCTTACCTCGCCTGCCACATGACGCAAGGCTTTACGGTTATAGTATTCAGTGGTTGGTAACTTCTCTACTAAAGCTTCATTTGGACAGCCTTTGGTGATTAGAGCCTTTTCCGCTTCCAATACGCGAGCGGCTTCGGCTTCTTCGACTTCAATCGCTGTTAGGATGACTTCATCGGATTTGACGGTCCGTAAGACAGAAATCATTTCTGACCATGGTAAGCACATGGCGATGAGTAAGACGTCCATTGGTTCGGGCTTCAATTGGGACTGCTTGATGACCCAGTCGGTATTTTCGTAATTTGGTAAGTGCTTCAATACACTGCCACCGACTTCAGAAATCGCTGCAATGGTGGTGTCATCTAAACTCTTTGGCAAAGAATTCGTGCGTTCTTCATCAAACAAGCCATCGGCTAACGCATAGTAGTTGCAATAGACACCGAAAAAGCTTTGCACTTTGCGGATCGTATAGATGATTTCTTGGTTAAAACCGATGTCGATTTGGTCTAAGGGAACAATTTCTTGCGTTCCCCGATACACAAACTCACCTTCCCGATCAATGACAACTTCTTTGTCATTGGCTTTCGCTGCGATCCGGAATAGATTGGTCTGAAACGTATCAGGCAATTGATCAATCAGCGCATCCCGCTCATCGATCATCTGACGGGTGATTTCTTTTCCGATGTCATTGACGGAATCGACATCTGTTGGGACTACTGCTCCAAATTGGACCGAAGAATATTCTTTGACCAGTTCCAAGGCTTGTTCAGGTGTGGCGATTTCTGCTAAAAATGTGTCGAAATCCGTTTCTAAAGGAATCGTGATGCCCCGAATATCATATTGCGTGTATAGTTCTTGGCGATGATCATAGGCGGTATAGCTCATGGTCACATTGACATAGGGTGTTCCTGGACCATTATATGGAGAAAAATTGATTTGTTTCAGGGCGCCGATCCGTGGAGGTAATTTTTCATTTCCCGGTAAGTATTCATTCAGCGAAGTATCTGGATAAACTAATAGACTTTGATCATTCGTGTCTTTAGGAACGAACAATCCGCTCATACCGTCTGTGCCAGTTCGCATCTCATATCCAGATAGTTCTGGTGTTGTTTGTATGTATTCAAGGAACTGGTTTTGGACCGTAATCCAGCTAGCTAACTCGATTTTGGTGGTCGGGTAAATCTCAACAGGGTCTTCTGGAGCATCAATGGCATCGCCAAGTAAACTGATCGATTGTCTTAAGATACTGGTGGAGGTCACACGATACAACTGACTGACAGCTGTCTCTTTGGTTGATTCTTTTAAGTAGGGTCGGGTAAATTCAGCAAAGGCGGTAGCTTGGATGATCGGTGCAATTTTTGAACGGGCAAATCGGGTACTGAGGGGTAACGTACTTGGCCCTTCCATCACGTCTAAATAATCCGCTAGAACTAAATTATCAAATACGTTATGTTCGGCAGTCAGGGTATTCGTAAACCCTCGGAGTGTTGCCCATTCGCTCCATGTTTTTTCATCTTTCGCTGGCGAAGTGCCACTTAAATCAATCGCAACAGCCGGACGCGAGGTCGCTTCTTTGAAGATCGATCACTCGCAAAGGCTAAGAGTGTCGGTTGGAAAACCGACGACAACAACATTACAACCATCAACAACGAGAACCATTTCTTTTTCACTTTCATGTTTTTTGCTCCTTTTCTTTTTTATTTACATCGTGAGTATATCGTAAGAAAAGCAAGCGCTTAATAAAAGTGAAGATTCTCATGAAACGAATTTTTCCCATTCTCAGAAAATAAATTTCTGCTGTAATTAATAGAAAAAATAACACCCTGTCGAAACACGTCTCAATGGATGTGTGTCAACAGGGTGTCTCTTATAGTTGTGATTCGCTTGTTTATGCGTCGATTCCTGGTGCTTTACCTAGATGTGCTTGTATCATCCAGATGCGTTTTTCTGTTGCTGCTTTAAATTCAATAAACATATCTTGCGTAGGATCGTCGCCTTCTTCACCAGCAGCGTCAATTCCTTTTTGGAAAAGATCTGCTAAGTAGCGGTAACCAGCTACTAGTGTTTCTAAACGTTCTTCCATCGTGCGATCCCAACGACCAACTTCATCAGGGATTTTTGTGTTGTCTGCAAATTCACGTAATGTTGAATAAGGTGAACCATCTAATGTGATCAAACGTTCTGAGATTTCATCTAATTGTTCATTCAAGTCGTCCATGAAGCTGTCCATCATTGGATGCAATGTCAAAAATCCAGGACCTCTCATATACCAATGTGTTTGGTGGACGATCACCGACATTTGGCTTAAATCTGCTACTAATTGATTCAATACTTCTTTTGTTTGTTGAAATTTCATGTAATTCTGCCTCCTCGCATTTGCCTATATTAAAATCATAGTAAACTTTGAGGGAAAAGTACACTAAAATCTTTTAGATGAGAACGATTTTCATCCCCAGAGTAATGCTTTTTTTAAATAGCAAAAAATCCGCAAACCAAATAGAAAATATAACTAATGTCATCATTTACGATTCGCCTTCTTCATCTATCATCTCTATTGATAGAGTCTCTCGTAGTTCCGCAAATAACTGAGAATAGCGGCTTAATTCTTGTTGTGTCGAAACAAATAAAGGATATATTTTGTTGTACATGCGGCTGGCTTTTTTCTGAACAGCCACTTGTTGTGCTAATTCAATATATGCGGAAGCTTCACCTAATGTTTCGATTCTGCCTTGGCTCTGCCAACCTAATATGACTGCCCCTAACGCTGAGGCTTCTTTAACTTTTGGAAAACGGATGGGTTGTCCCAATACATCTGCCATGATCTGCCGAAATAACACTGATTGAGCAAAGCCACCAGTTGCACGTAACTCAATCACTTGATCGGGTGGACAGATACCTCGCAAAATTCGTTTGAGATTAAAACAAACCCCTTCCAGGACCGCTCGCATCATGTCTTTTTCCGTATGCCATCGTTGTAGACCAATAAAACTTCCAAATGCCTCCGCATCCCACAAAGGTGCTCGTTCCCCCAATAAATACGGTTGAAAAATCAGTCCATTGGCGCCAGGCGGGACAAAAGCGATTTCCGAAAGGATTGCTTGATACGGATCTGCACCTTGTTCCTTGGCTCGTTGAACGACATCTTGCATCAATGTATGGACCGCCCAATCAAAGATCCCTGCGCCATTACTGGTTGCTCCTCCGATGACCCAGTGTGTTTGATCCAAAACATAACAGAAGGTTTCCATTGTTGGATGGAGCTTTGGGCGATTCGAAATAAATCGTAATGCGCCACTGGTACCGACAGTCAGCGCTGCCGTCGTCTCACCAAATGCACCTAAGCCTAAATTGGATAATGGCCCATCGGCTCCACCTAAAATAAATGGAATTTCTTGATCAAAATGAAATCTCGTACGGGCTTGTTCTGTTAATTTCGTGAACTGGGTAGTCGCAGGTGCTACTCTCGGTAATTGCTCTTCTTGTATCCCTAACTCTTCAAGAATAGGCTCTGACCATTGGAAACGGTAGATATCAAAGTACCCTGTGCCAGAAGCAGTACTATAATCACTGACTAATTCAGCAAACAGCTCATAAAAAAGATAGTCTTTGATCCCTACAAAATAAGCCGCTTGCTCAAATAAATCAGGAAACTCGTTTTTCAACCAATTGATTTTGATCAATGGTGTCATTGGATGGATCGGCGTACCCGTCCGTTCATAGATCACTCGACCTTTTTCAGTTGCTTTTAATTTTTCTGCTTCATTGACGGCACGAGTGTCTGCCCAAGTAAACATACGAGTTAAAGGTTTTTTATTTTTATCTAATAAAATCAAGCTGTGCATGGCTGTTGAAAATGAAATGAATTGGATTGTCTGTGCGGGTAACTGTTGGATCACTTCATTGATGACCGTATACACTGCATGGACGATCAATTCCTGATCTTGTTCAGCCATGCCTTGAATTTCTTGGATCAGCGGGTAATGAAAGTAGGCTGTAGCTACTTCTTCTGCTTGTTCATTGAATGCAACTGCTTTCGTTTGCGTAGTACCGATATCGACCCCGACTGCAATCATTATTTTTTCCACCTCTCTTCTCCTTTTTTGCGTATCTTAATCAAAAGGAGGTTGGTCTGATGTTTCTTTATTTTATCATTGGTTGTTGCTTTGGTTCTTTTTTGTGCTTAGTCGCACAACGCGTTCCTCAAGACCTTTCTATTATTTCCCCTCGTTCACATTGTGTCAACTGTCACCAAACATTGCGTTGGTATGAGTTGATTCCATTACTTTCGATTGTCATGCAACGATTTCGTTGCCGCTCTTGTCAGACCAAACTTTCACCCATGTATCCACTGGCAGAGTTGATCAGCGGTACGCTATTTATGTATGCAGGATGCTATTCGCCAGATACAGTTCATTTGATTTGGCTATTCACTGCTTTTTTATTTTCGTTGATGGATATTTTTTACCTTGCGATCGACACTCGCATCCTCTATTTCTCATGGACTTTCTTATGGGCCTACTGGGTGCTGACTGAGCAGTTTCACTTAGAAACCAGCTTAGCGTTCGGCTTGATCAGTTACGGTTTGCTGCGTTATGGGCAAGCTTATTTAGGCGCAGGCGATACGTTACTCTTACTTAGTTGGAGTGGTGGGTTAGCCTCCACACATTTTCTCATGCTTATGTTTATCGCAAGTTGTCTTGGTTTAAGTTATTTTTGTATCACTGCTTTATTCCATAAGAAAAGAAAGCATCTCCCTTTCGTTCCTTTTCTGAGTATTGCCTTATGGTTGGTCCTCTATTTCCGATAGCACAAAAAAGAAGAAGCATCTAGAACAAAATGTCCGACCTTCCTCTTTTCTTATTACTTAAAATTCATATTTTCTAGTAACTTATACTGCTAGTCTTTCCAGTTTTTTCTAAGGAATCCCGCCCGACCAGAGCCTTCACGATACAACTGATAATGGATCTTGTTTTTCTTGTAGTAATCTTGATGATACTCCTCTGCGGGATAAAAGGTCGTACGAGGTTCGATCTTTGTGACGATCGGTTGATCGAAACGGCCACTTGCTTGTAACTGTTGTTTTGAGTTTTCTGCGGCTTCACGTTCTGCTTCATCACTATAATAAATGACCGGACGATAAGAGTCCCCACGATCAGCAAACTGCCCTAAAGCATCTGTCGGATCGGTCTGTTGCCAATAAATCTCGACCAATTGTGCATAGGTGATGATTTCAGGATTATATTCGATTTCTACCGCTTCCGTATGACCTGTTGTTCCAGTCGTCACTTGTTCGTAGGTTGGATTTGGTACATGTCCTCCAGTATAACCGGAAGTAACGGAGAGGATACCTGGTTGTGTTTCAAACGGTTTGACCATACACCAAAAACAGCCACCTGCAAATACAGCTTTTTTCACTGCCATTTCTTATCAGCTCCTTTGGTTTTATCATACTCGTTTTCATTGAAATAAATAGTAATATGCTTATTTTACCCCCTACCGGTATTTTTAGCCTATTTTTATTGTTTTTCTTTTAATATTTGAAAACTTGTGGATAAATTTTGGTACACATAATAATTATCCCCTGTGGATATCTATTACCATTTCTTTTATCCACAGTTACCTTTTACTTCCTTGATTCTAGTTTATCCACAAAAAAAAGGTCAAGTCCCTCAAACAGGAACTTGACTTTCTTTATGTGAACTCATGGTTTATCGTGTTTGTTCATTCATTGCATCTTCGGCAGCCATTTGTGCTTCGATGTCAGAAATACTATACACGTTTTCACTTGCAACGCCAACTTCTTTTGGTTCCATGTTGCGGTAACGTGGCATACCAGTACCAGCTGGAATGATCTTACCGATGATAACATTTTCTTTCAAACCAAGAAGTGGATCTTTTTTGCCTCGGATCGCAGCATCAGTCAAGACACGAGTTGTTTCTTGGAAGGATGCAGCTGATAAGAAGCTGTTTGTTTCTAATGATGCTTTTGTGATACCTAGCAAGACTGGACGAGATGTCGCAGGAACGCCACCAGCAACTAACGTATTGTAGTTTTGGTCTTTGAAGTCTGCGATATCTAACAGTGTACCTGGCAAGATTTCTGTATCGCCTGGGTCCATGACGCGCACTTTACGAAGCATTTGGCGAACCATTACTTCGATATGTTTGTCGCCGATTTCTACCCCTTGCATACGGTAAACGCGTTGTACTTCACGTAATAGATAGTTTTCAACAGATAGAACGTCACGTACTTGCAACAATTGTTTCGGATCGATTGATCCTTCTGTCAATGGTGCACCACGATGGATCATATCGCCTTCAGCGACTTTCATACGTGCAGTATAAGGCACTGTATACGTACGTGTATCTGTTTTCCCTTTGATTGTTACTTCTTTGGTACGTGTAGCAGGATCTTCAGAGATATCGATGACATCCCCTGTTACTTCAGTAATCACTGCTTGCCCTTTCGGATTACGTGCTTCAAAGATTTCTTGGACACGAGGAAGACCTTGAGTGATATCATCTCCGGCAACCCCACCCGTATGGAACGTACGCATTGTTAACTGAGTACCTGGTTCACCGATTGATTGAGCGGCGATCGTACCAACTGCTTCTCCGACTTCAACGTCAGAACCAGTTGCCAAGTTACGTCCGTAACAATGTTTGCAGACACCATGTTTTGTGTTACATGTGAAGACAGAACGGATCGTTACAGTTTCAACACCTGCATCAACGATTTGTTTTGCGACATCTTCAGAGATCAATTGATTTCCGGCAATGATCATTTCGTTGGTTTCAGGATGACGAACTTCTTTACGTGTGTAACGTCCAATCAAACGATCTTCAAGAGATTCGATGATTTCATTTCCTTCACGGATTGCTTGGATCTCAAGACCGCGGTCAGTGCCACAATCTTCTTCACGAATGATGACATCTTGGGCAACGTCAACTAAACGACGTGTCAAGTAACCAGAATCGGCTGTCTTCAAGGCTGTATCGGTCATTCCTTTACGAGCCCCGTGAGTTGAGATAAACATTTCCAAGACAGAAAGTCCTTCGCGGAAGTTCGAAATGATCGGCAATTCCATGATACGTCCATTCGGTGCTGCCATCAATCCACGCATACCAGCAAGCTGAGTAAAGTTGGAGATGTTACCACGGGCACCAGAATCTGACATCATGAAGATTGGGTTTTTCGCTTCCAAACCTTCCATCAGTTTTTGTTGGATGCTGTCTTTCGCAGCGTTCCAAACAGCGATTACTCGTTCATAACGCTCGTCATCAGTGATCAATCCACGACGGAATTGCTTCGTGATCGACTCTACTTGTTTATGTGCTTCGTCAATGATCACTTGTTTTTCATTCAAGACACTGATGTCGGCGATCCCTACAGTGATACCTGCATGTGTTGAATGTTTGTATCCTAAGTCTTTCATACGGTCAAGCATCTTAGATGTTTCAGTTACTTTGAAACGTTTGAAGACTTCGGCGATGATGTTTCCTAAGTTTTTCTTCTTGAATGGTAAAACTAGTTCTTGTTCTTTGATGTGAGCAGGAATATCTGTTCCAGCTTCAACAAAGTATTTGTCCGGTGTTTGGACAGTCAAGTTGAAGTCAGTTGGCTCATTCAAGTAAGGGAATTCTGGTGGCATGATCTCGTTAAAGATGATCTTACCAACAGTCGTGATCATCGTGCGTTCTTTTTGCCATTCTGTAAATGGTTTGTCCCCTAATGTCGTTGGGTTCACACCAATACGTGAATGTAAATGAACGTAGCCATTACGCCATGCGATGACTGCTTCGTTTTGGTCTCTAAAGACCATTCCTTCGCCTTCACGACCTTCTTCTTCCATTGTTAGGTAGTAGTTTCCTAAAACCATATCCTGAGAAGGTGTAACGACTGGTTTACCATCTTTTGGATTCAAGATGTTTTGAGCAGCTAACATCAGCATACGTGCTTCTGCTTGTGCTTCTTCGTTCAACGGTACGTGAACGGCCATTTGGTCTCCATCGAAATCGGCATTATAAGCTTCACATACCAATGGATGCAAACGGATCGCACGACCTTGGACAAGAACTGGTTCAAATGCTTGGATACCTAATCTGTGAAGCGTAGGTGCCCGGTTCAATAGAACTGGATGTTCTTTGATGACGTCTTCTAAGACATCCCAAACTTCATCTTCTTGACGTTCGATTTTGCGTTTCGCATTTTTGATGTTTGAAGCAAGTTCACGTTGAACTAATTCGCGCATCACGAATGGTTTGAACAATTCGATCGCCATTTCTTTTGGTAATCCACATTGGTACATTTTCAAGAAAGGACCTACGACGATAACTGAACGACCAGAGTAGTCGACACGTTTACCAAGTAAGTTTTGACGGAAACGACCTTGTTTCCCTTTCAACATATGAGAAAGAGATTTCAATGGGCGGTTACCTGGTCCTGTGACAGGACGGCCACGACGACCGTTATCGATCAACGCATCTACCGCTTCTTGTAACATCCGTTTTTCATTTTGAACGATGATTCCTGGTGCATTCAAGTCTAACAAACGTTTCAAACGATTGTTACGGTTGATCACACGACGATATAGATCGTTCAAGTCACTTGTTGCAAAACGTCCACCTTCTAATTGGACCATTGGTCGTAGATCTGGTGGGATGACAGGGATAACGTCCATGACCATCCAGCTTGGTTCATTGCCAGAAGCACGGAATGCTTCTAAAATGTCCAAACGACGGATCGCGCGTGTACGTTTTTGTCCTTGTGCAGATTTCAACTCTTCTTTCAATTCAGCCGCTTCGCCATCCAAATCAACGTTATCAAGTAATTGTTTGATTGCTTCCGCGCCCATTGCTGCTTGGAATTCTTGGCCATATTGTTCACGTTTTTCGCGGTATTCGCGTTCAGTCAACAATTGTTTTTTCTCTAAGCTTGTGTTTCCTGGTTCAATAACAACATATGAGGCAAAGTAAATGATTTCTTCTAATGCGCGTGGGCTCATGTCTAATACAAGACCCATACGAGAAGGAATACCTTTGAAATACCAGATATGTGAAACAGGTGCTGCTAATTCGATATGACCCATACGTTCACGACGAACTTTTGAACGAGTCACTTCCACACCACAGCGATCACAAACGATTCCTTTATAACGGATACGTTTGTATTTTCCGCAGGCACATTCCCAGTCTTTTGTAGGACCAAAAATCCGCTCACAGAACAACCCTTCGCGCTCAGGTTTTAAGGTACGATAGTTAATCGTCTCAGGTTTTTTTACTTCACCGTAAGACCAGCTTCTGATTTTTTCGGGAGAAGCCAAACCTATTTGCATACTTTCGAATTTATTTACATCGATCAAAAGGGGTTCCCTCCATTTCGTTTAATGGCAAAACCGTAAGGCGGCTGATCTTCGACCGCCTCACAGTATCTCAGACCGGATTAGTCTAAATTATCTTCTGCGGTTTCAAAGTTTTGGATGATATCTTGTCTTTCATCTTCGACTTGTTCAGCAGCTTGTTTTTCTAGTTCTTTTGCTGTTTGTTGTTCAGCGAATTTTGTCAAAGCATCCACTGTGATCAAATCATCGTCTTCGTCATCCATGTCGCGAAGTTCGATCTCGCTGTCTTGGATGTCTAGGACACGCATGTCTAATCCTAGTGATTGTAATTCTTTGACTAATACGCGGAAGGATTCAGGTACACCTGGTTTTGGAATTGGTTCACCTTTGACGATTGCTTCGTATGTTTTCACACGTCCGACTACGTCATCTGATTTGTATGTCAAGATTTCTTGTAAGGTATAAGCCGCACCGTATGCTTCCAGTGCCCAAACTTCCATTTCCCCAAAACGTTGTCCACCAAATTGCGCTTTACCACCTAATGGTTGTTGCGTAACTAGTGAGTAAGGTCCAATTGAACGTGCATGTAACTTATCGTCAACCATGTGAGCAAGTTTGATCATGTACATCACACCGACAGACACACGTCCGTCAAATGGTTCACCTGTACGTCCGTCATAAAGAACAGTTTTCGCATCGCTAGCCATACCAGCTTCACGAACTGTTTCCCATACGTCTTCATCACTTGCACCATCAAATACTGGTGTTGCTACGTGGATGCCTAATTGACGCGCAGCCATCCCTAAATGCAATTCCAATACTTGTCCGATGTTCATACGTGATGGTACCCCTAGTGGGTTCAACATGATGTCGATCGGTGTTCCATCAGGTAAGAATGGCATATCTTCTTCCGGCATAATACGGGAAACAACCCCTTTATTACCGTGACGTCCGGCCATTTTATCCCCTTCATGGATTTTACGTTTTTGAACGATATACACACGAACTAACATGTTGACACCTGGTGATAATTCATCGCCAGCTTCACGAGTAAAGATCTTCACATCGTGAACGATCCCGCCTCCACCATGCGGTACACGTAGAGAAGTATCACGTACTTCACGTGCTTTTTCACCGAAGATCGCATGCAATAAACGTTCTTCTGCTGAAAGTTCAGTTACCCCTTTTGGTGTTACTTTACCGACTAATAGGTCACCGTCTTGGACTTCCGCCCCAATACGAATGATCCCCATTTCGTCTAAGTCTTTCAATGCGTCTTCACCGACGTTCGGGATTTCGCGAGTGATTTCTTCAGGTCCTAATTTTGTATCACGAGCTTCTGATTCATATTCTTCAATATGGATCGATGTGTACACATCGTCTTTGACAAGACGACGACTCATGATGATCGCATCTTCGTAGTTGTATCCTTCCCAAGTCATGAAACCGACTAAGACGTTTTGTCCTAGAGCCATTTCACCTTGTTCCATTGATGGGCCGTCTGCCAAGGTATCCCCTTTTTCGACTTTCTCACCTAAATGAACGATTGGGCGTTGGTTGTAACTTGTTCCAGAGTTTGAACGACGGAATTTTGTTACTGAATATTTGTCTAATGCGCCATTGTCACGACGTACGCGGATCTCAGAAGCATCAACAAATTCAACTACACCATCGTGTTTACATAGTAACGCAGCTCCTGAGTCATGAGCTGATTTATATTCCATACCAGTACCAACCCAAGGTGCTTGTGGATTGATCAATGGCACTGCTTGACGCTGCATGTTGGCACCCATCAAGGCACGGTTGGAGTCATCGTTTTCCAAGAAAGGAATACATGCTGTCGCTACCGCAACTACTTGTTTCGGTGAAACGTCCATATAATCGACTTTATCGATCGATACTTCTAAGTTTTCACTTTGGGCACGAGCCATGACGATTTCTTCAGCAAATGTACCGTCATCATTCAACTTACTGTTTGCTTGGGCAACGATATAATGGTCCTCGATGTCTGCTGTCAAGTAATCGATTTGTTCTGTCACACGGCCAGTTTCACGATCAACACGACGATACGGCGTTTCGATAAAACCAAATTTGTTTACTTTCGCGTAACTAGATAAACTATTGATCAACCCTATATTTGGTCCCTCAGGCGTTTCGATCGGACACATACGGCCATAGTGGGAGTAGTGAACGTCACGTACTTCATAGCCGGCACGGTCACGAGTCAAACCACCAGGTCCTAAGGCAGAAAGACGACGTTTGTGTGTCAATTCGCCCAATGGATTTGTTTGGTCCATGAACTGAGACAATTGTGAAGAACCAAAGAATTCTTTGATACTTGCGACAACTGGACGGATGTTGATCAATTGTTGTGGTGTCAATGTTTCTGTATCTTGGATCGACATTCTTTCACGTACAACACGTTCCATACGTGCTAATCCGATACGGAATTGATTTTGTAAAAGTTCTCCGACAGAACGGATACGACGATTTCCTAAGTGGTCGATATCGTCCACGTTGCCGATGCCTTCCATCAAGTTCAAGAAGTAGCTCATTGAAGCAACGATATCCGCTGGACGAACAGTTTTCACTGTTGTGTCTGGGTAGCCGTTACCGATCACGTTGACTTCACGTTCTGGGTCTTTTGGTGAAAAGACTTTGATCACTTGGACAGTCATTGGATCAGTGACTACGCCATCTTCTGTTGGGTAGTAAGTCACTGAGTTCAAACCATTGTCGATGAACGGTGCTAATGTTTCCATCACTTGATGGGTCAAAGCTGTTCCTTTTTCAACAATGATCTCGCCTGTTTCAGGATCAACCAACGTTTCAGCTAACGTTAAGTTCAATAGACGTGTTTTCAAGTCTAATTTTTTGTTTACTTTGTAACGACCAACATTTGCTAAGTCGTAACGTTTTGGATCAAAGAAGCGGGCATTCAGCAAGTTACGTGAACTATCTGCTGTTTTTGGTTCGCCTGGGCGAAGACGCTCGTAGATATCTTTTAATCCTTCTTCTGTTCTAGAATCACTTGCATTTTTGTGTAAATCTTTTTCGATCGTGTTACGTAATGTTTCACTATCCCCAAAGATTTCAAAAATCGTGTCATCTGAACCGAAACCTAATGCACGAACTAACACAGTCAATGGAATCTTACGTGTGCGGTCGATACGTACATAAGAGATGTCTTTTGCATCAGTTTCCATTTCTAACCATGCACCACGGTTAGGGATCACAGTGGAACCGAATCCTTCTTTACCGTTTTTGTCTACTTTCCCATGGAAGTAAACACCTGGTGAACGGACTAATTGGGAAACGATAACACGTTCCGCACCGTTGATGATGAATGTACCTTGCTCTGTCATCAATGGGAAATCACCGAAGAATACTTCTTGAGCTTTGATTTCGCCTGTTTCACGGTTTGTTAAACGTAAAGTCACATGTAATGGTGCAGAGTAATTTGCGTCATGTGCGCGTGCTTCTGCTACTGTGTACTTTGGTTCTTTCAATTCATAATCTACAAATTCCAAAGAAAGATTGCCATTGAAGTCATCGATTGGCAAAATATCTTCAAACATTTCTCTTAGTCCTTCATCCAAGAACCATTGGTACGAGTCTGTTTGAATTTCGATCAAATTTGGTAATTCCAACACTTCACTGATTCGTGCGAAACTTCTACGTTCGCGATGTTTTCCGTATTTTACTACGTGTCCAGCCAAGCTCTTCACCCCTCTAAAATGTCATTCAAAAAGACTACCCGATCAATTGTTACAATAATATTAAAAATATTATATTTAGGTAACAACAGACATTTTTTGCGGCTTTTAGGCAAAAAAAAACCAAAAATAGAACGTTCTCTTGAGTACTTGCCTACGTGAGCTTCTACTTTTGTTTCCTTATATTAAAGCCGAAACGGACAATATTTCGTTTCTGCCTTCGCTTCATCAGATAGTTTTTGCAACTTCATATAATACACTGTTTAAACGTAAAAGTCAACACTTCCTGGCGTTTCCTGTAAATTTTCGTAATTGTTTCTTAATCTTTCTTTTTTGTTCCAATTTCGTCCATTCCTAATTGAGTGACTCTTCCTTACAAAATCTTTTCGTCTTTATAGCGACTCAAACAAAAAGTATGACGCGCTGTCCTCATTCGATCGTAAATCTGCTAATATATAAATAGTAGAAAGGAGCTTGATCGATGACGACAAAAGCCAAGGTACTACACCTTTTAAAAAATACTCCGACATTTCTATCCGGTGAAAAAATCGCCCAACAACTGAATGTCTCCCGAACGAGTATTTGGAAAGCCATCAAAGAATTAGAAAAAGAAGGTTTTCGCTTTGAACATCAAGCGAAAGGGTATCGTTATCTCCCCTCCGATGTATTGGATCCTGTAGAGATTTCCCAAGCATTATCTTCTTTTGACGTTCAAGTGAACGTTTTATCACAATCGGAATCGACGATGAAAGATGCTAAATCGGCATCTAATATGGATACTACGAAACCTAGTTTATTTATCGCGGATACACAAGAACAAGCCCATGGACGTTTTGGACGTTCCTTTTTCGCTCAACCAAGTCAAGGAATCTACATGAGCTTATTATTGCATCCACAAAAGCATTTTGAGGAATTGCCACAATATACGTTGATTGCTGCCAGTGCATGTGTCAAAGCGATTCAAGAAACGACAGGAAAACATGCCATGATCAAATGGGTCAACGATATCTACCTTGAAGGGAAAAAGGTTTGTGGAATTTTATCTGAAGCGGTAAGCGATATGGAAAGTGGTGAAATTCGTTCGGTGATTATTGGTGTGGGCTTGAATTTTTCGATCCCTCACACGCAATTTCCTGATGAGATCCAGCAAAAAGCGACCTCCTTGTTTCCTGATGGTGAAGCATCGATGACTAGAAATCAATTGATCTGCGCGATTTGGAAACATTTCTTTAGGTATTTAGCCGACCATTCGCACACCTATTTTGATCTTTACACAGAACGGTCATTTGTCCTAGGTAAGTCTGTCAGCTTTACCCGAAAAGGAAAATCTTATCAAGGAATTGCCCAGGCAATCGGTCCAAAAGGAGAACTGATCGTAGATACGCCAAACCAGCGCTTCCAACTACTCTCTGGTGAAGTCAGCTTAACAGAAATCGATGGGCTACCATCAGCAAAAAGAGGCTAGTTCGTTTCCTAGCCTCTTTTTTATCAATGGTGGGTTTGTCATGCTCGCTTTATTTTTCATAAGCTTGATGTCACGAGAAAACATGCAAACTTCTTTACGATGTACTATATTTTTCTACTATATGCTTGATTCTATGTTTGAGGTACTACATTGTGTGTTTTATTTTACTTTTGTGTCTACATCTAATTTCTATGTTTGTTCTATGTTTTAACTCTATGTTCAATATCCTTTTTAAATAGGATAGTACTATGTGCTATTGTCAGTAGCAGTAGAACAATCAAACTACTGCCTGTCAATACTAATGGACACCTGATAACATTTGCCTACGCTTTTATCTAGATGCGCTGTCGCAATCTGTGATGCACGTCGTCAAGCAAGTGAGACCGAGCAACTATTTTTCCCCGAAATAGTTTTCGGCAATCAAGTGATGTTCTATGTGTGTTGTTTCCTCTATTTACTACTTCTAAGTCATTCATAAGCTTATCTATTGAAGACCAACGATCGCTTTCTCCACTTCTTCCTATACGAAACCCTCTTCCATTTAACGCCCCCTTTTTTGTTTTGCTGTCGTTCTGTTTGTATCATAACACATAAAAAAATGAATGAATTCTTTTGTATTGAATTACAACATTTTTTATTTTCACATTAGATTCAGCGATCTCTTACTGGCTCATCCCAACCTCAATGGACTATTCTCAAATTTTGCAAAATTGTAATTGATTCGCTTTAGAAGAAGAAAAATATTCAATCTTCAAGTTGAATTTTTTTATAATCAAACAGCGGATCAAAAATTTATCTGCCGCAGACAAAGGTTGCTGATACTCTTCTTCAATATCACGAAATGAAAAATTTCTTTTCTTCTCACTTAGTTTTGTTACGATCTCAATCACCGTTAATTGCGTTAATTCTGATGTATATTGTTTTCTCACAGCTACTCTCCTTTATTCATAGCGTTCTTTAATTCAGAATATAGCATGGATTTTTTCTTGCTGGGAACAATTTTTTCCAAAAACAAAAAAGATTGTTTTAAATAAACAAATCAATCCATTTGAGTGATTTAATCCACAACATGAACAAACGTCGCTTCTGCTCTGCAATCAGTCAAAATAACATCTTTTAGTAAAAGATCAATACTAAAAATTGACATATTTATTGAAACAATCGGTACATACCACGAGTTGAAAAATGATATTTTTCATATAATATAATAAGGAGAAACTTAAAAAAATATAGAGGTGACAAGACTTTTAAATACACAAGCAATTTAACTATAAATTTAAAAGCGCCAAATCTTTCTGACAACGTCTTTCATAGAATCAGTGAACAATTAGATGTTGTAAAAAAATTCTCACAACAAACAGCATCGATCACCGCTGAAAATATCCAGTTGTCTGCTAAACAAATTAACCAGAAAATTCAGCATTTAAACGCAAAAGACAGAGAGTTAAATGAACAAATCAGGGAAATTAAAAGTGAAGTAAAAAACTTTCGAGCAGAACAGCCAATCCGGATGAATATAACAAGGCAAAAACCAAACTCAATAACGCAAATAAAGAACTAAATAATAATCAAAATAACATCTACAGTCATCGCGCAATGAAGCTTGTCCTAAAAGAACAAGAACGCCGGCAAACGAAAAGTGTTCGCCGAGAATCTGTCGATCAGTCGCCGAGACGACAATCCGTTTCTCAAGTAACATCTGAACCTCGTCAGTCCGTCGCACAAAAGCTTTCTAGGCCTCGGCAATCACTCGCACAGCAACAGGAAAAACGAACAGAAAAAATCGATAACCTAATAGAAAAGATCATAAATACAGAGAAAACAATACAGGCGCTTGCAAAAGAAAGAGATGGTCTCGTTAGCCACCCTAACGTAAAAGAAGAATTCGCTATATATATTGAAGGCATCCAACTTCATCGAAAACAAGCAGATAATCTTTACCGTCAACTGGAGACGATTGATTCAAAAACTGCAACGAAGTTAGAAAAAAAATTTGCTGATTCCCCTTATGGCAAAGTCGCGTGTCCATTAACACCTAAAGAAATCTCTGCAATCAAAGTAGCAAAGGCCAATGAAAAGTTCAATCAATCTTACCGCAACTTATCTCCTGAACCTAAAATGAACAAAAAGCTAAGAATAGACACAGGTAAAACCCTCTCATAGAAAGAGAGAACAGCCGAACATAAGAAGTTTATTCAAGAAACTAAAAAAATGTGCAGAAAATTGAGGCCAAATTGCAAAAGTACCACAAACGCAAAAAATATTTTCGGTCTGATTGCGAATGCTTTCAGAGAAAAAAATCCAAAGTTTAAAGGAAAAAAACTGATTTGATAAACAAATTCGAACAACCGTAAAAAGGTATCCTAAAACCAATATTTAAAAAACAAGTAACTGACGCTCATAATAAAAAAGAACCATAAATGAAAAATCAAAAACTGCGTGGAGATCGAACACAATCACCGAGTTTTAGCAGATCATGATCATCGCCCACACAGATAAAGATTTTCTAGCTAAAGTGGTTCAACAAATCCATATATTTAGTTATTTTATATACTTTATTTCATTACAAAAAGAGACATAAAATTATAATGAAAAAGCTCTGCCATTCGATCAGTCCACCTGCTTCAATTTCAATTTTACAACGTTTTATTATCTCATCATTTATATCAAAAATTTTCCTTAATAGAAATTATTGACACTAATTAGCAATAAAAAGATGTTATGTTTATTTATATATAACAATAAGAGAAGGAGATAGATATGGCTAAGAACAAGCAATATAAACCCAAATTAAACAATGAGGGGAAAACAACGATCACTCACCTCTCGAATCAAATTATCGACTCTGAGAATATGATCGAAAAATTCAAGGCACAACGAAAGGAGCTTGGAGATTCTTCAAAATCTTCAAAAAAATATCAGGAACTGACAGATGCTATCAAAAATCATAGGAAAAGAATTCATGTTTTATATAGAAGAATCGAAAATATTTCACCCGCACATGCGGATAGATTGGAAAAATACATAGATAACCATTTCACTCAAGACAAAAGCGTCACGAAGAGCAATGAAAAAATCATGAATGAACCAATCTATGAAACCATTCCTGAAGTTAGGAAAAAAAGGAAGGAAGAGATCGATGTCCCAATCACATTAAAAAGGGCTCGATCAAAAGAAGAAATTCAGTCGGCTGTTAAATCTGCTAATGTTAGATTCAACGAATCTCATAAAAATATATCTTCAAAGTCATATGATAAAAGAGAGAAAACAATCGAAATCAAAAAAAAACCAATTAAGGATACTAGGAGTCAAAAACTTACGCTAGATAAAGCTGAGAAAAAGTTGCATCAAACGGAAAAAAAACTAGCTACTTTCCAAAAAAGAAAGAAGAGGTTAGTTGGCAGAATCATGAATTTATTTGGTGGGAAAAATAACGAAAAATTAATGAACCAAAAAAAATTATTGATTGATCAAATTAAAATTATAAACGGAGAGCCTGTTAAAGGAATTCTGAAACCGTCATTGACCGAGAAGTTAGCTAACGCACAGGAACAGGTCAAAGTGAACGCCCAAGAAAAAGCAAATCCAACACTGAACAATCGACCAAAAACTAATCCTGCTCTTTCAAAGTAAAACAACTTCACACTAAACAAAATAATCTAGGATATTGATCAAAAAATGATCAATATCCTTTTTCTGCTATCAAACAAGCTTTCCTCCTCGTTGCTTTCTCGCTCGTATTTCAAGAGCAACAAATGCTTACACTAATTTTCCTTACTTAGAAATTATCGATATCAAACACGAAGATTAAAATGCTATTTTTTGTTTATGTAACAAAGATGAGAGATGAGGAACTAATTATGGATAATCGTAAAGAAAATATTATGTCAGTAGAAAAGATGAAACAGCGTTCTAGGAAATTAAGTAAGCATCTACCAAAAAGTCCTGCTACAGAAATCAAACAACTGACAAAAAGCCTGATGAATACAGTAGCTAGAATCCAAGAGCTAAAGGAAAAAAGAGAACAGCTTAGTGATCATTCCACATCTTCAAAAAAATATAGGGAACTAACAGCTGGCATCAAAAATAATGAAAAAAGAGCACAAGAATTACTTGATAAAATCGACAAGTTGTCGCCAAAACAAGTAGATAAACTTGTCGAACGATACACAGACTCTGCTGAACCGATCTACGAAACAATTCCTAGTGATACTAAAAGGAATGAAAAAGATGCGCCACTCCCTGAAATACGTGACCGAACAAAAAAAGAAGTGGTAAATGCTGTTACGGAAGCGAATCGTAAGTTCAATGAAACACATAAAGATATCTCTAAAGAACCTTATGCAAATCGACAGCCAAAAATAAAGTTTGATGCAAAAACATTGATAAATGGAATGGATAAAGAGGAGCCTTCCCAAAAACGCGATCACACAGACAAAGAAGTTGGGAAGGCTAATCATAAGGTGCAGACCCATTCATTACAAAAAAAGATTTCACCTGAGACTCAGAAATTTACATTGAAAGATAGGATCAATCATGCACATCGCCAAACAGAAAACAATCATCTAAAACAAGATAGCCACTCGCGAAACAATCGACCACAAACTAGCCCGAGCCTTGGAAGATAAAAAATAAAAAATCCAGTGATTTCCTTATCAGTCAGGACTGCATAAGGCTTTCACTGGTTTTTATTGACTCATTTATTCTTGTCATTCAGCGACATTTCCCCCAAAATGTTAACGATACTGATTGTCAGAATAAACAAAAAAATGAATGTTTTAACTACTTGTTTTGTCCATGGTTCACTCAATATTATGTATTATTTCTTATGTGCTTTGATTTCCCTCCTTTATTCTTCCTCCGTCACTTTATGTACTTACGTCCATAAATAAAACGATGTAAGCCCCTGTTCGATAAACGACCCATGTCCATTCTATTGATGGTTCATGTTTTTAAGAGCAACAAACTACTGATACGTATGGAACTACTAAATGGAAATCAGTCACCATGCGATACCTATTATTTAGCATACCTCTTTCTTTCAGAAGGTGCAAAACCACTTTTTCTGTGCAAAGAAAAAAATGAGCCTGGGACATTAGTGACCTTGCATCTCCTAGAACCGAATAAACGGTGTTCCAGAAGCAACCCCTTCAGAAATAAGCGTGAAACCCCAAAAATTTGAAGAACAATTTTCTGGGTTTCACGCTTATTTCTCGGAGCTGAACACTTCTGTCACAACCACATTTTTATATAACTTAGTCTGCCCGTCTTAGGATCAATGACGTCAAAGTCTCTAATGTTTCTTTTGTTTGTACCGAGGTATTTGGCAATTTTTTGATTTCTTTTAATGCTTGTTTCGTATAGGATTCTGCCAACTTCTGGGCGCTTTCGACCCCTTGTGCCTCAATAACTAATTGTTGAACCTTCTCAGCTTCTGCTTGTGTCATTTGTTTTTCTTTGGACAAATATTCAAGTAATTCTGCTTTTTTGTCTGTTTGTAACGCATAGATCAAAGGTAAAGAATACACCCCTTGACGAATGTCTTCCAATACAGGCTTGCCGATGTCTTCGCTCTGTTTTGTATAATCTAAAATGTCATCAATGATTTGAAACGCCATACCGATCGCTAACCCGATATCCCCAGCTTTTTTTGCAAAACGTTCGCTTGTGCCACTTTCGTATGCACCTACAAAACAACTCAGTTGAAAAAGTTCAGCGGTTTTACCAGAAATATTCTGTAAGTATTCTTCAACCGTCAACTGGGTATTGTATTTATCATCCATTTGCCCGAGCTCGCCATTCAATACTTTTTCCATACTTCTTGCATTTAATTGCATACTCTTTAAGGAAGAAGTATATTCGGACAAGAGTTTAAAACAACAAACAAATAAATAATCTCCGGCATAAACAGCGACACTATTGCCAAAACGGCTACGTAAGTTTGGCTGTCCTCTGCGTAAGTCAGCTTCATCAACGATATCATCATGGATCAACGTCGCAATGTGTAGCATCTCAATAGATGCTGCCAACGAAATGGCTTTATCGCGATCTTGCTCCGGGCCAAATTGAGCAAATAATAGTTGATACGCCGGACGCAGTAACTTCCCACCTGCATGAATCGTTTCTTTTATCGCTTCTTCTACTGGTTTGTTTTTCAGCCGAACAACACTTTCCATTTTTTTTAGTGTTTGGTTCAATTCCACTTGGATCGTTGGATAGTCCACCCACATTTGATGTAACTTCATAAAAAAACTCCTTGTATAACGCTTATTTTTTCAGAAATACCGATTGCCATTGACTATTGGTCTGTCGATCATAGTCTGCTTGGAAACGCTGAAGTGTTCTCACATGTTTCAGCAGATAATTAGCAGCTATCCCTATGGCCAATCCTGATAGAATACCTAGGAATGACAAAATCGGTAAGTAGAGCATGACTGTCCATGATTGAGCGATAAATGACGCGGTCAATAACTGACCGACATTATGCATAAATCCACCTGTCGCGCTGATGCCAATAATGCTAACCCTTTTAGGACCCAGTTGTTTGACTATCAACATCCCTACATAACTCAACAACGCACCACTCATACTATAAAGAAACGTCGAAATCGTGCCGCCTAATAACGTGGTCAAAAATAAACGCAACCAAAGTAATAAGAAGCTATCTCGTTTTTTCATTGTAAAAATTGCCACAATCGTAATCAAATTAGCCAATCCTAGTTTTGCACCTGGCGCAAAAGCGAAAGGATAAGGAATCATATTTTCCAATAAACCGATGATCACACCTTGGGCAACTAATAAAGATATATAGATCATTTTTTGTAATTTACTCATGACGTGAACCGTCTAATAAATCAGACTGTCTTCCCCACTCCCGTCTGTTGATCGCACTTCGATCACTAATTTGTGAGGCAAACAAACGATTGTTTCACCATTATTCGTTGCCCATCCTCGGCGAACGCAAATCTGGTCGTCGCAGTCTGCTTCTTTGATCCGAATTCGTTCCCCATCGATCTCGATCACGTTTTTGTCGCCATGATCATCTTCGTATAAATAGGTATAAGCTTTGGTTTCAGTTACCAACGGAAACGTTTTGATTTCTGTTCCATCGACTCGTAGCACTGCTTCTTTATTTGGTGTTGCATCCACTTGTTGATAACTAAAGATGACAACCGGCAAGAATGAGAGCATGACTAACAAAAGAATAATGATGATATCCCAAGGTTTTAATAAACTTTTTTGAATAAATTCTTTCAAGTACTCACTCCCTTTTTCTCCTCGTTTGATTGCTCCAATTTTACCATGAATAACGAAGGTTGTGAATGAGAGGCACAACACAGCTAATTCAAGGATTTGAGCGATTCATCATCTTTATACGAACCTATTTAAGAAAAAGATGAGCTTGGAATGTTTGCACACCCCAAGCTCCTCCTTATTTCTTCTCATATCATGATTTTAGTTGCTAAAATCATTTGGATTATTTGAATTGTTAACTTTCTCTATTCGCCGTAACGTGCCTTTGGTTTCCCGTACCACCAATTACCGAGTGTTTTCTGTAACCAAGGAATCACCCAACGATCCAAACCGATCGCACGACCTGAACCATTCATCAAGGCAAACGCCACAAAGATGAACCAGATGTTTACCCAGTAGAACATACCAGAAATACAGAATGTGATAACTAAAACAATCGTTGTTGCACTACATAACCAAGTGAATAAACCGGCAATCAATGCTAACGCTAACGCGATTTCAAAGAAGACCATGAATTTTTGGAAGAACATCGCTACATCGTTATTTGGCATGATGACTTGCATGATGCTGTTGAACCAGTCTGGTGATTTATCGATCACTGCCATTGGTTCTTCACCATATGCGTAGCTCAAGCCAAAATGTGCCGCTTGTGTTGCTGCTTCTCCAGTTGTTGCACCTGCACCGCTCGCAGCTGTTGTTGCATCACCTGCTGCTGAAGCACCACTTGCTACATCTGCTACATTGTATTCCCAAGTCCAAGGGAACACACTGTTACCAGTAAACCATGAACCTTCACCAAACCAAGTACTTGGTTTTAATACTTCACCGTTACCAATCATTTTCTTAGAAGCTTCAACTAACCAAACGAGACCGTAGAAGATTCGTAATGGGACGCTCCATAAAACATTGCCGTAACGAGAAGAATGTCCACGAGTCACATTGCGATCATCTTTGATATGGAAGAATTCGTGCATCATATATTGGAACATATAATAACCTGAACGGATATCAAAGAAATATTTCAAGTTGACGATATGCTTCATGATAATTGCTAAAAAGCCACTTAAATGGATCTTGTCAAATAAGTTCGCTACACCCCATTTGGCGCCGACAGAAACCATAAATCCTTGGTAGTTCCCTTTAAATTTATGTTTCTCGCCACCTTTGATCGAAGCCACGATATTCGCTGCAGCTGTATGACCAGTTTGTTCTGCGGCTTGAACGATTTGTGGTGTTGGTGTATTAGGGAATTCTTCGTAATACACTAAATCACCAATGATGTAGATATTTTGTTCTTCATAGCCTTTTGCTTGCATATATTCGTTTGCTACTAAACGTTGGCCACGTGCAGTCTCTAATCCGAAATCAGCCGCATCGGTTGTTCCTTTAACACCTGCTGTCCAAATCAAGGTATGCGTAGGCACTTCACGACCGTCTTTTAATTTGATATGGTCAGGAGCGACTTCAACGATTGGCGCATTCAACAATAGCTCAACATTCTTTTTATTTAAATAACGTTCTGCTTTGGCTGCATCATTACGATCCAACATATTCAAAATCGTTGGCATTGCTTCAACAACCATTAGTGTAATCTCATTTGCATCTAGTTTGTAGTCTTTGGCTAAACGATCTTTCCAATCCACTAACTCACCGATCATTTCGATTCCCGTAAACCCAGAACCACATACAACAAACGTTAACATTGCCTTACGCAATTTTTCGTCTGGTTCTAATGCTGCTTTTTCGACCGTTTTCTCAATGTGCTTACGGATCTTAACGGAATCTTCAAATGACCAAAGAGTAAAGCCATTTTCTTTAACACCTGGTGTACCAAAATCATTTGGTTCACCACCCATACCTAAAATCAATTGATCGAATGGATAAGCGCCTAATTTGGTTTTGACGATTTTTTTCTCTTTGTCGATGCCAATTACTGTATCAGTCACTAGATCTACATTTTTTTGTCTTGCAAATAATCGTTGTAAATCGTACTGGATCGCCTCTGGTTCCACACGTCCGCCTGCAACTTCGTGAAGTTCTGTCATCATCGTGTGGTACGAATGACGATCAATCAATGTGATTGTTACGTCTTCTTTTTTCAGTTTCTTCGCTAAGTGTTTTGTAGCTGAAACACCCGCATAACCAGCACCCACAACGACAATATTTTGCTTTGTCATTGAATATCCGCTCCTTATTTTTCATCTATATAAATTATTAATAGTTGATCGTTTTTTCAATTTGATAATGATTACACAATCTTTATACATTATATAGATGTTTTGTATATTTGTCTAACACCTTTTTATGTTTTTTTTATTACAATAAAAACGCCTGTTTTTCACGAAATTTCCAGAAAGAAAACGCTCAATTAAATCACTGTCGTTATTTTTGTAAAACGGTTGACTTATTGATGATATCCATTAGAATGTATAATGAATCACAAGGAATTTGTGGACAAAAAATGAAATGGCGGGGTTAAAAAATGAAGAAAAATCGGTTTGTTACGGGGTTTGCTGTATTAGCATTCTCAACATTGATGCTAGGAGCTTGTGGATCAGATAACAATGATAGTTCAAGTAGTACATCTTCTTCTACTTCTACTGCACAATCTTCTACAACAGAAACTACTACAACAGAATCAACTAAAGAAATCGTTGCTGGTGGAGAATTACAAGACGGTACATACAAGTTAGAAGAAAAAAACTACTCTAATGGTTACCGTTCAGTTTTTGAAATGGTCGTGAAAGACGGCAAGATCACTGAGTCTAATTATGACAATGTGAACGAAGATGGCAAATCTAAAATGGATGATGCTGAATACAACGAAAACATGAAAGCAAAAGCTGGTACAAATCCAGAAACATTCATTCCTGAATTAAATGAACAGTTGCTAAGCGCACAAAGCGCAAGTGGTGTAGAAGTTGTGACTGGTGCGACACATTCATCAGAAAGTTTCCAAAACTACGCACAACAATTGATCCAAGCGGCTCAAGCGGGTAACACTGAAACGATCGAAATCGATAATGGTGCAGAACTTAAAGACGGCACATACAAGTTAGAAGAGAAAAACTATTCAAATGGCTATCGTGTGCAATTTGAATTGACAGTTGCAGATGGCAAAGTCACTGAATCAAACTTTGATTACATCGATGCAGATGGCAAATCAAAACAAGATGATACAGAGTACAACGAAAAGATGAAAGAAAAATCTGGTACTGACCCTCAAACTTACATCCCAGAATTAAACGATGAACTTGTTTCAGCAATGGGCGAAGAAGATGGTTCTCCAGCAGATGTAGAAGTAGTAACTGGCGCAACTCACAGTGCACATTCATTCATCATGTATGCACAACAATTAGTCAATGCTGCTGAAAAAGGCGATACACAAACAATTGAAGTCGATAATATTGTGACAAAATAAACTTTGTCTAACAGAAGGCTCATCTGCCTTTACGATAATCCTTTTGGAGATGTGGCAACTGTCACATCTCTTTTTCTGTGCTATCCCTGCAAACGCCATATCCCCCGAAAAAAAGATGTTCATTCCTGCCAGATTATATTAAAATACAAAGCATGAACTTACTTTTGATTTCGCTTAGAGATTTCTCTTTATGCGGAACATGAAATAGATAAAAAGAAATGAGGAATAGATGTTGAAGAAACGATTACTTCCTTTTGTCTTGCTCTTGTGCCTACTGACCATTGCGGGTTGCAGCACAGATCAAACAACTGAAGGAAAACAAGAGAACAACACTTCACTGCTTTCTGACCCTTACACAGACGAACAATTTTTGCTTGGTACTTACGTTCGTATCCGTATCTACGATGAAGGGAAAGAAGACGTATTAAAACCTGCTTTTGACCGAGTCAAAGAGTTAGGCGATAAAATCACGATCAATCAAAGCGGCTCCGAAGTTGATGAAATCAATCAACAAGCAGGAATCAAACCAGTCAAAGTATCTGACGATGTATACCGTTTATTAAAACGTGCGTATGAGTACAGCGAGGACTCTCATGGAGGCTTTGATATGGCAATCGGTCCAATCACACAATTATGGCGTATCGGCTTTGACGATGCACGTAAACCATCACAAGCAGAAATCGATGAAGCATTGAAGTTAGTGGATTATCATAAAGTCCAATTCAATGATGAAGAAAAGACTGTTTACTTGCAAGAAAAAGGCATGATCCTTGACCTAGGTGCCATTGCGAAAGGATTCATCACTGATGAAGTCGTCAAAGTCTTGAAAGACCATGATGTAACGACGGCGATCGTCGATCTAGGTGGGAATGTCTATGTTCTTGGACACAGTCCTAGAGGAGAAGATCAAGATTGGACAGTCGGTATCCAAGATCCGAATCTTGCCCGTGGAACGATCCTCGGCTCGATCAAAGAACGAAATAAAACATTGGTCACATCTGGAATCTATGAGCGCTACTTGGAAGTTGATGGCGTGAAATATCATCACTTGTTCGACCCTAAAACCGGCTATCCTTTTGACAACGACATCGCTGGTGTCACGATCATCACCGATCAATCCATTGATGGAGACGGACTATCTACTGCGGTCTTCGCCATGGGTGTCAAAGATGGCTTGGCGTACATCGAGGATAAACTGAATGATGGAACTGAGGCGATTTTTGTGACAAAAGATGATAAGGTCTATGTGACAGATCCAATCAAAGACACTTTCAAACTCGCTGAAGATTCAAAATATACTATGGGCGATCGTTCTGAATTAAACTAAGGAGTAACTGATATGACACTAAAAATCTTTTTAGAAGTAGTTGAACTACGTACGAAGGTCGCTAGTGTATTTCCTTTTGCGATAGGGGTTTTATTCTCTATCGCTTTTTTTCACGAAATACAGTGGCTGAACACTTTACTGTTTTTTATTGGTATGCTTGTCTTTGACTTAGCAACTACCGCAATCAATAACTATATGGATTATGAAAAAGCACATTCGGAAATTTATAAATACGAAGAGAACGTCATTGGACGGACTGGTATTTCACCAAAACTCGTACGAAACATGATTTTAGGGATGATTGCTTTTGTCTTAGTCATCGGTATATTACTGACATTGCGGACTGGTTGGTTATTGTTGCTGATGGGGATGATTTGTTGTTTTATTGGGATTTTTTATACTTTTGGTCCTATCCCTTTATCACGTATGCCATTAGGAGAGATTTTCAGCGGTTTTACCATGGGTTTAGGGATCTTTACGATGGTCATCTATATCAACACTCATCGCAGCGATCTATTTGATTTAACCCTGTCTTTAGCAACTGGCACCTTCAATTTATCTGGCAATATCTGGGCTGTAGCCGCCATCTTTCTGGCAGCACTCCCACTTGTTTTTACGATAGCCAATATTATGTTAGCGAATAATTTACGCGATTTGGAGCGAGATATTGAAAATCATCGGTACACGTTAGTTTTCTACATTGGTCGTCCCATCGGTATCATGCTTTTTCAACTTTTGATGTATGCGTGCTATCTGATTCTTTTAATAGGTCTGATCAGTGGTATTTTTCAATGGCCGATCCTTCTGGCTTTCTTGACTTTACCAAAAATATATCTTAATCTTCAGCTATTCAAAGAGAGTCTGCCGCAGCCTATCAGTTTTAGCTATTCAATCAAAAATATGATTTTGTTCAACAGTAGTTATGCACTTGGTTTATTCGCAACGATTCTTCTCAATCAACTATAGACATAAAAGTGTCTGGGACATTAGTCCTCTTGTACCACCTAAAACCGAATAAACGGCGAGAACAGAAGTAACCTCATCGGAAATAAGGCGCCATCCACAAAAATTTGAAAAACAATTTTCGTGGATGGTGCCTTATTTCTCGAGACTGAACACTTCTTTCCCGACCTCTTTCTCTAGATCTACAGACTATCTCGTTGGTAATGGTGTACCTTTTGCTAGTGGATTTCTTGTCAATCCCTGAGTTCTTAATGCATCATTGTGTAGTTTTGCTTGTCTATTCGCTCTATTCGTCATTGCGGATAGTCTTGGCTTTCCATCTGGAGTGCCGCCTTTTTCAGCTGAATTACTTCTAGATAGTAAGGGCTTTTCAGCTGAACTTCGTCCATGGGACATTGAGGCAGTCCCCTGTTCTCTGGTCAGATGGTCTCTACTGATAACAAGTTTCCGCTTAATAGAGTTCCAGGCTTTAGATAAAGTTCCCATATCTTTTGACTCTTTATCTATTAACTTTTCTCTTCTATCTGCACGATTTTGCTGATACGTTCTGTATTTTTGTCTCAAGAAATGCCAAGCTCTGGCTAGAATCCCTTTTTCTTTTAGATCTTTACTTTTTGGATTTTCTCGTGCTTCTTTACGTTTTTGTCGAAATACCTGAACTTTTCGATATACTTTCATTCCTAATTGAACAACTTTTTTTATGAATCTATAGAGCCAAATTGGTCCTCTTTGAAAGATTCTTTTAAAAATATTTTCGAGCTTATCGATTTCTGGATCTTTATCTACGTTATTCATTTAGGTCACATCTCTTTCTGTTATAATAACTGTATTGCCCTCTTCATCTGTGGTTTCTTGTGTTCTTGAGGTGTCTGAACGACTCGTCCCATCTTGTGTCATTTGTACAGATTCATACGGCTTTTCAAATAGAGTGTTCCATTGGAAGCTTCCTTCATTTCCAAGCAGCCTGTATTGATTCGCTTCTTCAGTGATTCTAAAAGTGATTGTTTTTTGTAGATTCCCACTGTCTGTTCGATTGACGACAAAGTTGGCACCTTCATGATCGGTATCAAATGAAACAATTCGATACTCAAATGTTACTTCTTCATCTGATCTTCCTTCTTCAATTTTTTTCTGAGTAAATTTGTCTTCTCCAAACTCTAATGTAAAGGAACGACTATTGTTCGTATTTTCCCATGTTCCTTGCATCAAGATATCCATCCACATTTGTGAAACCGCTCGTTGTGCGGCTTCAACCTGCTCAGAAATTTCTGCTTCTAACTGGGCTTTTACTTCTTCTGTAGGATAAAGATACACATCTTCCCCATCATCTTCTCGATATAAGATCGTGTTTCCCATCTTAGTTTGTAAGGCAAATTCTTTGGTTTGCTTCTTATCGTTTTCTAAAACTACCTGACCACTTGTATTTAAATAATAGGTCCCTGACTCAAACCAATCACTGGAGACTTTATAGGTTCCATCAGTTGCTAATACGATTTCTGTATCATCTGGTAGATTAGAATACCAGGTGCCACTGTAGATCGTTGCGTTAAAACGATCTCTTGACTCTGTTGTTGCTTGTTCTTCTGTCGTTGAGTCTGTTGATTTACCTGTATTTTCTTGTGCAGTATTCATTAATGAATACCCTACGAGTCCAGCAACCACAGCAACAAACAATCCAAGTCCGATAATTATTTTTTTACCTGACTCTGTTTCTAAAAAATTTTTTAACATACTTCCTCCTTTCAAGATATCCTCTAAACCATCTGTCAATTATTTTCAGTGTTATCTTCTTATGGCAGGCCATATCCTGAAATAACATTACTTCCAATGGCGTAAGTTCTTCTTCTTACTAGATTGTCAGAGTTACCTTCGATGACCTGAATAATATTTCCGCCAGAATATTCAACGATTCCTACATGATCTTTTCCTGTTCTTCCACCAGTCCAGTCAAAAAATACAAGATCACCAGATTGAGGAACATAATTTTCATCATATGTTTTGAACTTATCATTCGCCTCAAACCATTCTTTCATATCAAGAACATTTGCTGTATTCAATACTCGTCCTTGTTCCAAGTATCCCGCTTCATTCGCTATCCACGAAACAAATACAGCTGACCACTCCATTCGATTGTTGAATCCAGCCCATCGCCAATACTTCTCACCATTCGGGTTACCAAGTTCTCTTCTAGCAAGCTCAGCTAATCTGCCTGTATCTGCCATGATATTTCTTGTGACCATGGCGGTATAAAACATATTGCCAAAGATGTATCGCCAGTTATAGCCCAATCCTTGCGCGACGATATGATTGAACGGAATGGTTTGATTATTACTTTTCATTTGCGCATACAAGCGCGCATCTTCAAAGGAATAAGGCGCATTTCGTTTGATCAGATCATCAAGATACGCTTCGCCATAATTATAGGCTTGAACCGCTGCCAGACCATTCAGATTATTGCTTTGTGCTTTTTTGAGCAGATAAGCAAAATATTCGACGCCTTTTTCAATCGATTCCTCTGGCGTAGTGATTCGGTCTGGAGATGATAGTGCCAGTTGCGCATTCATGATATCTGGCTGAATGGCTTCATTTCCACCAGATTCTACCCATATCATGGATAAAATGGCATTAGTAAATGCTTCAATGCCATGTTTGCTCGTTTGTTCCGCAACTCTGTTTTGCCATTTAGTAACTGCTAATGGGGGATTGATCAGATTCCCATGTAACCCGCCACCATTACGCATATAGGCTAAGTTGGTATCCGTACTAAAGACTAAATTATTGATGTAGATCGCTGGATAAACATCAGGATCTTTATGCCAGAAGCGATATTCTTTCATTGCAACTAATAAATTCCCATCAAACTGATTTCTTGTATAGCCAATCAAATCACCTGCTTCTAAGGTTCTGCCTGGCCTCACTACTGGATCAATATTGACATAATACGCATAATATAGACCTGTATCCGTTTCTATTGCTGTCGTTACAGGCGCTGAACCATCTGTATGACCAGCCTGATAACTATAGTTGATACTTTCCACTGTTTCAAAGGTGGTGGCATAAACAGGTGTTCCAGGTTCTGCTTCCAAAGCGATTTCGTAATGTTGGGTATTGGGATTACGTCGACGATAGCCAAAATTATCCACCACGTTTGCGTAGTTCATCTTACCAAATGGATTAGCCATGAAAATTTTATCTTCAAAGCGATCTTTCTCCATGATTGGGTAATATTTATCTACTTCATCTTCATCAAAAGCAATGACTCGTCCATAGTAATCATCATCCCTTGAATAACGCCTAGCCACATAGACTCCTACTTCAGGATCCGAGTCAAACATTTCACCAATTGTTTGGACATTGATTTTGACGGTAGCAACATTTTTTTTCTCACGTTTTACTTCTGTATGCTCTTCACCTGTTTCTTTATCCACCGTTATCACAACAGTTTCAACTTCTTTGTCTTTTTCAATGACGGTCGTGTAGTTGTAGACCATGTCATGTAATGCATGGATTTCATCTTTTACAGTGAATACTTTGATAGGTTCAGGTGATAATGGGTGTGGTGCGTCATGAAAAACAGCATATGTGTTATCCCTCGATGACCATGGAATCCAGACACCTGTTTTTTCAGCCACTCTTTTTCGATAGGTAACAATGGCAGTATTATCGATATCATAATCTTCAAACTTTGCATTTAAGTAGTAGATATAGTTATCTCCATTGGATACATACATAAATTGCTCTGGATCAGATTCTATCCCGTTTACTTCAAAATAGACCTCATCATGCTCCGGATCATCAACTAGTCGATTGTACGTATCATATACCTCTTTGTTTTTATAAGTATCTAACCACGTGACATAGTTGTATGCTTCGGTAATCATCATCGACTCTGTTTTTACGACAAATAAACTTAAAATCGTTGTCCAAAAAGAAACGAAGATCGAAATGATCGCAATGACCACTGCAACAATCAAGATGATTACGATCAATTTCAATAAGATAGGTAACTTTAGAATAATAAGCATGGTGATAAGCATACCAACTAAATTCAAATTACCCTCTTCATCTCGCCCAACCTTATCGATAATTAAGTCTTTGATTTTATTTTTAAAAGGATTTTTAGGCGAAATTTGATCTTTCAACATATTATCTAATTTGGCCCGCATATTCCTTTTAGCTGCAACCTTCTTTTTTCCTTCTTTTCGCTTATTGTTTCTTTTCTTTTTTTCAAGCTGTTCATTTTTAGAAAGATGCAAAGCTCTTTTTTGATTTTTATGACGTAAATTTGTTGTGTTAGTGCTAATTTTTTCTTGTTGTCCTTGTTGCTTTTCTAGTTTTACTTTACTGATATATCCTTTGTAAGTGTTACTTTTTTTTCGTTGGTTACGAATTTTTTCCTGACGGTTTTTTCTATTCAAAAATACTTGAGTATTCGTTTTTTCGTTTTTTTGTTCTGTGTCGTTATTAGTCACAGGAGCAGAAGCGATGGTTGTATCGACTTTATTAGGGCGCATCATTAAATCATGTTGCTGTTGCTTTAGTTCATCTCTTCGACTTTCTCGAATTCTTTGTCGTCGACTAATGCTCTGAGTGTTGACCGGTTGGCTTTTATTCGTGCTATCTAAAGGTTCCTGATTCACATTATTTTTATCGTTTTTGCTTTGTTTTCTCTGAAAAATTATTTGCTGGGATTTTCTTTTGATACGAGGATTGTTCCCCTTCAATAACTTCAACAGTTTTTTTCTTCGAGAAGTACTGATAGAATTATCTTTTTTTAAAGATAGTTTGCTACTTCTTACTACCATTTTTTTATTATTTGTACTAGTAGTTGTAGCATTCTTACCTGCCCTGTTCTTGTCTAAAATTTTTGAATCAGCCACTTTCCTGTTTCCTTTCCCGTATCCGTATACCTATCAAGTTTCTCCAGGTTTTGTTGACATCATCTTATAGAGCTGTGTATCTTTAGGGAAATGATCATAAAAGGGCAACGTTGTATCCCCAAACACCATAAGACCATACCCTTCTGGAGAGTTCACTACGTATTTTTCTTGTTCTTCTGAAATATCAAACAGTCTAACTAACTGTGTACGGTCTGATTTTGCTTGATTCAACATCATGATAAAATCGCTATTTGATAACATCCGTCGAGCTAAATCCGACAATAGTAAGGTTTCAACGTTCTGGGTAATGCCAGTCGGGATCGCTCCCCATTTTCGTGCACGACTCCACAGCTCAAAGAAGTAATTCTCAGAATATTCATTCGTAAACAAAAGCTGCATTTCATCAATATACAACCACGTGCGAACACCTCGTTCACGGTTAGTCGTGATGCGATTCCATACTTGGTCTAAAACAATTAGCATCCCCATCGTTTTCAATTGTTTTCCTAGATCCTTAATATCATAAATCACTAAACGTTTGGTAATGTCGACATTCGTCTCTGCAGAGAAGACCGACAAACTTCCTTCGATATAGATTTCTAGATCCATTACCAATTGCTTGGCTTCTTCTTCTTCTTGTTCTTTTAAAATATTATAAAAGTCAATGAATGTTGGTGTACGGTCATTCAACACTTCATACGTTCGACGACAAACACGGTCAATCAACGTTTTTTGTGCCGAACTTAGCCCCAATGCCCCACCAATAATCAGATCAAATAACGAAATCAAAAACTCTGATTTTAACACGACCGGATCAGTATCATCTCCGTAGTTCTCATTGATATCCATTGGATTGATCGTTGTCGGTGAATCACTAGAGATTTTGATGATCTCACCATTGAAATTTTGTCCAATGACAGAATATTCACGCTCAGGATCAATAATGATGACTTCATCATCTGCATCGCGTAGCAGTACATTAACGATTTCGCGTTTGACTGAGAAACTTTTACCAGAACCTGGTGTTCCTAGAACAAATCCATTTGGTGCTTTTAATAATTTTCGATCGAGAGAAAGAATATTTTTTGAGATCGCATTGACACCATAATACTTCCCATTTTCTTGAATCAAATCCGAAATCGTGAATGGGATAAAAATGGCGGTACTGGCTGTTGAAAGTGTTCGATCTAATGGAATCGCATTGATTCCTAACGGTAATGTCGCATTTAAGCCATTTTCTTGCATGAACTCCAATTCAATGAGTTTAAATCCAAAGCGACGAGACACTGAGTTTATTTCATCATGGACTTCAGCCAATTTTTCTTTCGTTGGTGAATGGAAATAGACAGATCCTGTTATCGCGTATAATTTTTGTCCCCTATTTTGGAGATCATCCACCAAACCTTTAGCCTCTGTTAGTGAGTAAGAGAGTTCATAAGAGAGCATCTCAAAGTCATACCCACTTTGTAACGCCTTCTTCTGCTCATCCACTTTTTGTTGTTCCATAAAAGCCAATTTTGTCTTCACTAAATCAAAGGCTTCATCTTGATCCATTGGTTCAATATGTAAAGATACAACAATTTCACGAGGGATTTCTAACATTTCAAAAAGAAACGTATCTGATAATTCAGAAGGGTATTCTTGTAAATATAATGTTTTTGCATAGTGATCATCGATTTTTACGTAGTTTTTGTTTTCTTTAAATTCCATGACTTCAGGTAGTACCTCATCGACTTCTGTTTTAACCGTCTTGTCATTCGTTAATAAGATTTCGGAAATCATATGTAATAATTTTATTTTTTCTACCTTTTTTGCTTGACTGCCTAAGCGACTAGCAAACATTTCAAAACGATCTGCTACCATCTCTAATTCTTTTTGCGCGATCTCCAACGTAGGATGTTTCTGCACAAAAGTAAATAAGATCGTTTTTTTGAAACCATTTTTTTCTTCATCTAATTTCCTTGAAATGACTTGATTCATTTCCTCACGATATGAATCGAGGAAATCATTTTTTGCCTTGTAATAAAGAACCGATTGCAAATCAGCAAGCGGTCGTTTCTTTTTATAAACAGTGAGTTGCAACTTTGTTTTACTACTCAATGAATTTAAAAAGTCGCAGTATTGAGAGAAAATTTCAATTTGATGATCGTCAGAAGATAATTGATAATTGATATCTTGTAACTCAAGCGTCAATGAATAGGTAAATTCATCGATTTTACAAATACCACTTTCATAAATCTCTTCAAATCTAAACGTATCTCTGAAAGGATCAATCTCCTCTTTCTTCTTCGATTTAGGTTTGCTAATAAATTCTTTTTCCTCATCTTTTGGTTTTTTAGTTGGTTTTAACGCTTTGAGCGCTTTTAACTTCATCATGTTTCTTGCCCGCCTACATCTTCAATTTCTTTATTCATTTCTTCCTTAGGCTTCTTTTTTCGTGTCCCTGGTGCCACGTGGTATTTGAAAAATTGTTTAAGATAGATATCAAATGTCAAGCCATTTCTTTTAAACCAGCCAAATGAAACGATTGGAATGGATGAAAGAATCATCAACCAACTTGTGATTTCCATAGGAATCTTTAATCCTGCAATGAAAATCAAACTGATCAAGACATTTACTCCAGCTGCAATAGCTAAACAAAGCAGCTGCTTTAAATTCATTCCCGCAATTACCTTTTCTTTATATTCTTTAATATCCTTTGGTATCTTTACCTCAACTGCCATAGTTCCTCCTTACGATGCTGACATCAATGTTTTTGCCCATCCTTTAGTTTTATTTACAGAAAGTAATAAAGCAATCATGTAAACTGTCAAACCTAAAATAATTCCAAAAATACCTGAACCAACTTCTTCCATAATACGATGGAAGATCGTCGGATAAATCACCAGTACTAACGCGATGAATGTACCCTGCAGACCGAGGGCAGCGAAATTCTTGAAGAACCCCTTGCTCATCACTGAAAACTCTTGGCTTGGTAAGGCACTCATCGGAATTGGTGCCATTGCACAAAATATATACATCTCCAAAAAACGAAGATAAATAGTTACTTGAACCAATACGCGAACAACAAGGGATGCTAAAAACAGGATACACATCACGAGTAGTACAACTAATTGTGACCACCAACTTAGTTGAGAGACCGCCTGTCTCACTGCATCAGCTGTATCTCTTACAGCTGATGCATTTCCAACCGTTAAAATCCTAGTGGTTAAATTGCCAGCAATGATAACCATACCATCTAAAATGTCTTGAATTCTTAAAATAACTATGTAACAAATGACGAATTTGATCAATGCTTTGATAATCATCTCAAATCCTAACATGGGAGCTCCACCTGCACCTTCAACTTTCGTTGAGATTTTTTGAAACTCTAATAGAATAAAAATTGCTAGAATGGATAAAGCAAGTGGCCCAACTACGTGTTGCTGTAGTCGTTCCACTAAACTGTAGGCATCATATATGTAACTTCGTAAATCCATTCCTAAAATATTTTTTAGATCGTCCCCATTAAGAAATGTCATGATTTGATCAAAGATGGTCATAATTGCAGATTCCATATACTATACTCCTACTCTTCTTTTTGCGTAACGATTATGGTAAAAACGAACCAATATCAAATGAAGTAGCAAACCAACCTGCAGCGACTAGAATCAATCCACCACCAACAATCTGCCAAATCCCTTGTTGTAATTGAGGGCCATTTTTATCTTTTAACGCACCAGCTAGGATAATTGTTCCCCAAATCAACCATAGTCCACCACCAATTAATGTAAACTGTGAAACTAATCCAAATACTTGTTCTAATAATTGTGCATTCATAATTTTGCTAATCTCCTTTTTTATAATAATAATTTTTTATCTTATTTCATAAATTTAGTATATGCGAAATTCTGTGTTTACTTGTATCAGTTATTTCTTCCATTAGAAATTTTAGAATAATTACGACCATTACTTTAGGAGATAAACTGGATAATCGCCTATTATCAAATGAATCTTATTTTTAGGACTAGAACCATCATTTACAATTAACCTTCGATAATAAACCGATTATATGTTATTATTACTGGCTATTTTTATATTGCTTCAACCTACGATGAATGAAATGGCCAAATTTCACTGTTCTTTTCAGTGAACCAGCCTTTTTTAGCTAATAAAAAGCACCACATTCTCAGTCTATCATTCGAATGAAGGTGCTTTCTATTTATTATGAGTGATTCATTGATCGAACTAGTTAAGCAGATAGATTTCGTTGATACATATAGGAATCCGTCACATCGCCTAACTTCTTATAGTTTTTATGTTTCACAATATCATATTTCTTTGATAAAAATGGATGGACTCCGCGAATTTTTAAGATACATTCCTGTCCCTTGAGACTTGCTACTTCATCGGGGTCCATCAAGTTCCTTCCTAATTTCTGGAAGTTCTCACTAAAAGAACCATTGCTTCCTTTGGTGACGCTTGTATTTCTTTGTTCAATCGTTTGTTTCCCTAGCAATTTTGAGATATATTCGTGCGTACTTTGTTCCATTCCGCCTAAATATAAAAAGACATCACTGGTCCCAATAATCGTTTCCCACGTATCTTTATACAAAGTTTTTAACTGACTGATATTTTGTAAAATGACATTTGTGGAGATTTCACGGCTTCGAATAACCGAAATCACTTTTTCAAAATCAGGAATTTGTCCAATATTGGCAAACTCATCTAGGATACAACGGACATGACAAGGTAATCGTCCCTTATAAACGTTATCTGCTTTATAAACTAACATGTCAAACAATTGCTGATACATCATACTCGCTAAAAAGTTGAAACTGGTATCTGTATCAGGCAATAAAATATAGAGAATCGTTTTGACATCACCAACTGTATCTAACTCAAGTGTATCTTGCGAAACGAGTTCCTTGATACTTGGAATATCAAATGGTGACAACCGCACGCCTAGACTGACTAAAATACTTTTTGTCGTTTTATCACCAGAAAGTTTAAAAATCTTGTACTGTGATACCGCAAAGTTTGTCGGATCTTTTTGTTCTAACTCATTGAATAAAATATCTAGTGGGCTGACATAGCCAGGCACATCTTCTTCAATATCTGCTAAACGGACTAATTCAATCACGTTTCCTAACGTCCGATCTTCTGCGGTTACTTCTTGAATCAAATAGCTAAAAATAGCCATCAATAGGGCTGTTTCAGCTTTTTCCCAAAAATCGTCTCCGCCTTTTTTATCCGGGTTCGTCGTATTTTTGATGAGATTGTTCACGATTTTCAAGATATCATCCTCAGTTTGAATATATTGAAACGGGTTGTACTGATGCGTATCTCTTCGGTTGATCAAGTCAAAAATCTTGATTTGATAACCCGCTTCTTCAAACATTTTGCCTGTTTCAGCTAATAATAAGCCTTTAGAATCACTGACGACATAAGAGGAATGCATTTGCATCAAGTTAGGTTTTACATAAAATCGCGTCTTACCACTACCGGCTCCTCCCACCACAACGACATTTTTATTTCGGTTGAAATTATCGTTTCGTGTAATCTTCATACGTCCTGATAATGATAAGCTTTCGCTCTTCGTCAACAAGATATTGAAATCTTTTTTCTTATCAAGAAATGCACGGATGTCGCTGTACTTTCCCCATCGTGCACTTCCATATTCTTCATTAGGGCGGGTATTCTTCTCATCAAACGTCTTATATAAGATAAAAAGTACATAGGAAATAGCAACAACCGCTGCTATCCCTAATGATATCGGTTCATAAGAAAATTGCGGAGCAAATCTAGAAAGTTCTTCAAATGTTCGGTTGAATGTCGTTAGTAAATTATCTGCAAATGATAAATTCCCCGTATTCTCTGCTAAAAATAAATAACCAATACGATTACTCACATAAAGCAGAATACCAATTACTAACACATGCACTACCATAAGCTGCCGGGAATTTTTCAAATTTTTTATTTCCTTTCAGTCAAAGTTATTTTTTATAATTGTGTCGTTATAGTTTTCTTATTATTTTGAATTTGAACCTGCGTTTGCTGACTACGTGCTCGGTTATTTCGCTCATTTGATAATTGCAATGAGTTTCTTCTTAATGACTCAAAGCTTGCTTGTCGTCCGATGTCTGGACCCGTACCGGAAAAACTTGCGCGACGTTCGATTAGCTGATTTCCTCTGTTTGTCAATGCGACTGGTTCTTTCGAGCCAGAGGGTGTTGGTTCTACCTTCGTTTGCGATGTACTTAGCTGAGGTTGTGTACTATCTCTTGGTTTCATCTCAATGACTTTCGATTCTTTCGCCGTCTCAGTGGTTCGTTCAGATCTTTCTGTCGTTTTTTGTTGCTCATTGGTCAGGGCTTGCTCAGGTGCTTTCGCTTTTTCATCAAGACCAGCGATCGCAGATACTTTCTCTCTAAATTCTTTTGAATCTAAAGATTGACACTTCCCTAACTCTTGGCCTTCTAAAATTTTTTCGTTAACTTTTTTTTCAAATGCCAAATCCTCTCTTTTGGCTACACGACTTTCAATTCGTTTGAACACAAACTTGTCTAATAATTGGATACCGATTCCAATACTGACACCAATCAAAGCCACGGCACCTAACTGCATCAAGAATGGCGCAGCCATAGAGGTTGCAAGCATCGGCACTAGCGCAGATAGGGCAAACATTCCACCTATCCCTAGAGCCAGTGGTACAGCCAACATGATAAATAAGGATAATTTATTTTTCATCACATAATCAAACATCCGCTTCGGCGCATGACGGACTGTTTCCCACGCACGTTTGGCTCTTGACTGTTTTTCTTCTATTTCAGCTATGTTTGCACCTTCTTTGGTTGGTGCTTCCATCGCTACAACTTTGCCTTTGAGATCCTTAGAAGCTAATCTTTCTTTTGTTACTTCAGATTTCTCTATTCCTTCTACCAATTTCTCATTTACTGGAGTTGCATCTTTCATTTGTTCCGCTGGCTGTTTTTGTTTTCCAAAAGTCAATTTTTCGCGTACTTTCGACAATCCACGAGCAATTGGACCAAATACTCTTGGGAACTTCTGTACTAACTTATTGAATGCTTGCGGAATTTTCTTTTTCGCATAAATAATTGCTTTTGAACCAAAAAAACTGGCAGTGACAAAACCAACTGCAGCATTCACAAACTGTTGCCCAAAAATAGTCATAGCTGTAGATGGTAATATGGAACCCACCCATGACATACCTAATGGTAACATGGCAATCGGCCATAGATTCAACAACCATCTAGCTGCACGGATTTTTCGGGAATTTCTGAAAAATGATTGTTTTAATTTTGAATGATCTAATTCACTCAACTTTTTCGTTTGTTCTTTTATTCCACGAGTTTCTTCTTGTAAGCCTTTGATATCTTTATCCATCTGTTTTACACTTTCAGTAGATAAATCTTTGGTCAATTTTTGCAGTTTTTCAGGATCAGCCAAAACCGCTTTAAGTTCCTTTAAAAACTGCACATCCTCGGTCGTATTGCTCTGTTTGATCCGCTTTAATAAGTCATCAGTATTCTTGTTTTTAGCTTCGATCAACTCTACTTTTGCTTGAAGATTTTCGACATACGCTTTGATAAGCTCTGCTTTTTTACTTTCAAGATTTTCGCTTACAACAGATTCTTTTTTAGGTTCTTCCACTATTGGTTTCTGTAGCTTCGTTTTTTCTGGCGCCTCGTTCACGATCACATTGACCTCTATCGGAGGCGGGTTTTTTTCAACAGTAGCACTATCGACTTCATCTTTTTTTGGTTCTTCCGCAATCACTGGAGTTGGCTCGCGTTCAATCGTAGGTGTAACAACAGTCGCCTCACGATCAGCCTTACTTAGGACAACTGCTTCCTTTGCTTGCTCCGCTTTCACTTCTACCGAACGAACGATTTCTATTTCAACCTTATCGGTATAATCAATCAAGCCTTTTGTTTCAGCAATTTCATTTTGATATCCTTCTTTTATTGCACTAATTGCTTGAAATTTTGACATTAACACTTCGTCTGAATCATTTTTATTTACTGTAAATTCAGAAAAAGAATTGGAACGTCGCAAAGGTTCTAGTTGATCTGTGTCTACCGCAACTTTCTCTATCTTATCCTTTAATTCTTTTTGGACGATCTCAATTTTTTTAACTTTCTCTTCAGCTAATTGGACCTTTTGTTCAAGGACTGTCTTTTTACTTTTCTTTATTTTTCCAATTTCAGCCCTTAACTTATTGACCTCATCTTCTTTTGCTACTAGTCCTACTCTATGGGCGGTCAATTCTTTTTTAAATTCGTCTTTTTTGATCAATGCGAGAACGATTGCTGAATCAACTTGCTGGTCTTTTGTATTTATTTTTAAAACACTTTGACCACTTCCATATTTGTCTAATTCTTTTTGATGACTTTCCAGAGTCGTTTGAACTTTTTTTAACCCCGCGTGTTTTCCGGCATACTCATCGTCGATAGCCTGTTGCTCAGAAAAGCTGATGGCTCCAATCCCCTTGATGGTCGCTATGTCTCGTTGTAGACGAATAATTTCTAATTGGTAATCAAGGATTTTAAGCTCTTTGGTAATATTTTCTTTCTTATCACGGATTAACTCATTATGCGTCGTATCAAAATTTATGTCTTTGCTTTCATTTCTGATTTTTTCATCAATTGGAGATCCAATGATTCTGTTGATGATTGCTTCATTTTTATATGAAAATATAGATAGAAATGATTCATTGATATTACTTTTATTATTTTCTTTAAGCTTGTCTTCTCTAAGCATCTTTTCTTTAGATATATCTTCTATAGACATCCATCACTCACTCCTCTCTCTTTTCCTTTGTATTATCTCGAGTGTCCTGTCGTTAGAGATTGGCCAGAATAGGTACGCAGCCGAGTCGTTTGTTGTTGGGCTTGTGATACTCGCGTATTCAATCGACTCTCTTGCGATATGCTTGAACGGATAGACGTACGATCTAAGTTATTTCCTCTTTGCTGTGAAGCTACTTCACGTGAACGTGTAAGCGCCTTTTTTTGTGCCCTTTTTTCCCATCCCTTTCTAACCATTTTTCCAATGAACTTTCCAAGTGCTTTGGTGACTAACCAAAGTATTTTAAATATTAAAGATAATGCCTTGAATGCTATACTGTATACCCCAATCAGTAAAAATATTGCTAACTTATTCAACGAATTTTCCAGCTCACTTTCTCATAAAATGCCTATCCTATCCAACACCAACTAGCGGTTGCTTTAAGCGTACCTGAATTTCGACTACCACTACTATCTATTTTTTCAAAATTGATAAAAAGATGAAAAAAACGTTCAACAAAACGATTTCTGTTAAGAAGAATAGAGACACTGCTCAAAATTATTCCAAAAAATCGAAGTAGGAACTTTAGAGATTTTCAAAATTTCGGACGTGATCCGATCAAAATTTAAGGATAGATCAGTCAAGATCAAATCGTATTGATTGATTAATTGGTAATCAATAGAAAAAACGTCCTTCTCATAGATATCAATATTTTTTAAAAATGGATGCTTATGTAAAATCAAATTTTTATATAAAAGAGATAAGCCAATTTCTTGAGAACTTAATAATAAAATCGACTTCTCTTGTATTTTGGGTTCAATCATCCGTAACAAATCATTGGAAAAAATGATTAATTCGAGTAATAATTCTTTATGCAATAGTTCGCTTTGCTCAACAAAATTTAATTGCGCAATTTGCAAAGATTTTTGATAGGCTTGCCAGATCTTAGGGTTGTTCTCCATCATTTTTTTATAGAATATATCTGCATAGCTTACTTTAAAAATGGCTAATTCTTTATAAAAATTGATAAAATCAAAAAAATATTCGATTTCCGTAGTGTTGATCGACATGTCAATCGCTAATAGACTGTAAAAACTTTGAAGAAACTTTTCAATATTCTGCTCTAATCTCTGATCACGATGTTGGACCTCTGTAAACATTAGACCAAAATAGGAAGTGAGAATATTAGAAACATTTTTTTGTGTGACGTTGAATTTATATTTTTGACTCATTAACGTACAAAAAACTGTATCACTTTGGATAATCTCCAAGATGGTACCCACGATCTGCTCATTGTGGATCAATTCTTTCTCAGGAATAAGATGTTTATTACCAATTCGAATAATCGAAGAATAAATATAATACACCGAATACATCACTTTTGGTGTACTAACCGTTCTTTTTTGTGCCTTCAAACAACGTCTGAGCATCTGATAAATCGTATCGAAATAAGGAAATTCTTTTACTTTATAAATTTCCTTGAACATACTAGCAAATAAACGTCGAATCTCGATTTCATTTCCAGTGATCGTTAGTTTGTTCTCTAAATTAATTTGGACATTGATTTTTTCTTTCAAGAAATATGTATTGATTTTGGCGACGATCCTGCGGATACTCGTTTTACTTAAAAATAATTTTGTCGCAATCTCAGAAAGAGAAGGTTCTGTAATGAATATGTACTTTAAAATTTTCACATTTGTTGAATTATTAAGTATCCTGACAAATATATCATCTAAATTCAATTTCTTTGGTATCGAAAGCGATACCTCTTTGTACTGATTAGTTTCAATACGAGCGGGAAAACAAGCTGTATTGAAACTATCGATATCTGCTACAATCGTTTTATCTGTAATACTCAATTCTTTGGCTAGATTACTAATATTCGATGACTCAATATTTAGCAAATAAAGCAATGAGATTTGTCTCTCTAATTGTTTCTCAAGTACACCCATAGTCAACAAGCTCCTTTCTTTTAAAAAACCTATAATGTATAGTACAGCTTTTTCGATAATTTCTTAATATTAGTTTTTCTGTTTTATAAAAAACATGTTCAATGCTCACATTGCTCGGATGTTATAGTTAAGAATTTGTAAGTGAAACAAACATGTATCAGAAAATTTTACTTTTGCGTGTGTCAATTGACTACTTCTAGTTATTCAGATTATTATATGTTGTTTTTTTAAATAATACTTATTAAATAAAGAAGGCAATTTCACTTTTAAATAACCACTGATTATAATAAAAAGAAAAATTCGAATAATTAGAAAAGTATGATAAAATAATGTTTATAACATGGATAAAGGATGTGAAAAAACAGATTTTCTATTTTTAGAAGATCTGAAAAGTATGATAAAACGAACAAATATGCTTGAAAAGACTTCTGAAAGGCAGATCAAACTAGCTTTACTCTTAGGCATGGCCGCTATTGACTGTTCGACTTTAGCAGAACAACTTGGGGTAACAAAAAAAACATTATTGACCGATATTGCGTTTTTTAACCATACATATGCACCAGTTTGCATCAACACCGATAAATATCAAGTGGCTTCTTTACTATTACCACCAGAAATCAATTTGGAAGATTTAATCAAACAAATACTCAATCAATCAACGAATGTACAAATACTACAGGTGATTTTTGAAGTAGAGCCAACGTTATCTAAATTAGCAAATAAATTATATTTAAGTGAAACAAGTATTCGCCGGATCATTGCAAATATCAATACTTATTTCAGCGAGATCAATGCGCCATTATCCATACATATCTCCTCAAAACTCAAAATCATTGGGGATGAAAGTTACATTAGGCAATTCTTCTGTAGTATGTTTCGTGAGCAATATACGCCACAGCAATTGCCCCATTTTTATCACATATTCGATGTGTTACAACGTTACTATAAAAAGCAAGCAACACATCAAACAATTAGTACATATAAAGTGATTATAAATAGTTTTTATCTTTACACAGCAATCATTCGGATCGGACAAGGCCATTTGATCTCAGAAAATAAAGGAAATCCAATCAATGATCCTTCTTTTTTTGAAATAATAAAAAATAATACAGTGTTTTGTTCAATCATTGAAAAAGAATACGGTTTTAATGTGACAACCACAACTGTCTCAAATCTATTAGACAAAAAAATCTATTTCCCTTGTGTTCAGTCAGCACCTAGTAGTCAGGGGGAATATCAACGGATTCGACAATTTTCAGAGTACTTTTATCGTTCATTATCTCAAGACTTCTCTTTGAATCAAGAAGGTATTCAGAAATTGAGTGAGTTGATCAATTACAATAAAAACCGACAATTCTTTAAAACAACATATCTACAGATTTTATCTGAAATCCTATTTACGCATTCGCCTCAGATACTAAAAGCATATAATCAAGCCATTGACCATGCTGGATTAATGATGATCAAACGGAATCAATTACTCTATGAAGAGTTACTATTAGAATTGATTTCATTATCACCTGCTTTACTGACGACCGTTTTTCCTTACAAGAAGAAGGTGTCTATCTTGATTGTTTCTTATCAGGAAGAAAGAACACTTGCACTGTATAAGCAACTGTTATTCAAAAAAATCCCTACGATTCATAGGATCCATACATATACTGATAACATTTTTCAAGTAAACTACGACACAGTCAATCAATATGATTTAGTTTTAACAGACATCGAACTGAACCAAGCTAAAACGAAAGCTAAAATGATCAAAATTTCTAAAATACCAACAACCTCATTTTGGAATAACATTGAAACAGTTCTTTATACATAGTTTTATCTGCATAAATCAGAAAAAGCAGACGTATATTCCGTCTGCTTTTTCTATATGGGTATTTCCGCAACTTACTAACGACTTAACGCATTGTAACAAATTCTTCTGCGCCTGTTGGATGGATGGCTACTGTATTGTCAAAATCTGCTTTGGTTGCTCCCATTTTGATCGCTACTGCAAAACCTTGTAACATTTCATCGACACCTACACCGATGGCATGCAGCCCAACAATTTTTTCTTCTTCACCCACACAGATCAATTTCATTTCACATTTTTGTCGATAATCGTTTAAAGCAAAATACATTGGCGTGAATCGTGAACGATAGATTTTCAATTGTCCTTCACCGTATGTCGTCAACGCTTGCTCTTCGGTCAATCCGATGGTCGCAATCGGTGGATGAGTAAAGACGACTGTTGGAACTAAATCATAGTCTAAATAAGAATTTTCTTTGCCATTGAACAGTCGCTCAGACAAACGACGACCTGCAGCAATCGCTACTGGCGTCAAGTCGATTTTACCAATGACATCACCAATAGCATAAATATGTGAATCGGTTGTATTTTGGAATTTATCCACTTTGATAAATCCTTTTTCATCTAATTCAACGTTCGTTTTTTCGATGCCTAATGCATCTGTATTCGGTACACGTCCGCCAGCAAATAACACACACTCTGCCATTAGTGTTTCCCCATTTTCAAAGGTAACGGTGTAGACATCCCCGTTCTTTGTTATTTCGCTAGCCGTAAAGTTTGCATAAGTGTGGATTCCTGCTTCTTGATACATCTCAATCAAGTTATCAGATAACATTTTATCAAACGTACGTAATGGACGTTCTTTACGATACGCCCACATCACTTCACTTCCCAAGCCATTTAACACACCTGAAAGTTCAGCTGCAATATAACCAGCACCTAATACGATCGTCGATTTTGGTAATTCTGCCAATGCAAAAAAGCCGTTTGAATCAATGGCATATTCTCCACCAGGAATCGTCATTTTGCTTGGCTTACCACCAGTTGCAATCAAAATATGATTCGCTTGATAGCTTTCACCGTTTACTTCGACGGTTTGACTATCGACAAAGCGAGCATATCCTTTGATTGCTTCAACGTTATTACTATCTAAGCCTCTTTGATAAGCGCCATGAAGGAAATCAATGTATTTCTCACGCTTCTCTACCAGTTCTTTAAAGTCAACATGTTTGACGTCTGCTTGGATACCATAGCTTGAAGCATCACGTTCGATCGTTTCTAAAATCGTACTTGCTTGCCACATGACTTTTTTTGGAACACATCCGACATTGACGCACGTGCCACCTAGTTCATTGCCTTCAATCAATAATACTTTCGCTCCATGCATACCGGCACGATTCGCTGAAGCAATGCCTCCAGATCCTCCGCCAATGACAATATAATCATATGTTTTCATCTTGTTCCTCCTTTTAGCAGCTGATGCCACATCCTACCGCTTATTTTTCTATAAACTTTTTTATCATCTCTTACAAAAAATAAGTGTAGCACGTTTCTAGTCATTCTGTTGACGAGATGCTCATTTCGCTTGATTGCTTAAAAAATTATTTTCTTTTTCTAATCATATCTCCAGGTTTAACTGGTTGTGTGACTGGCATGGTCAAAATCATCATAGGATTTGGTGCGCGATCAATGGATTCTCCTTCTTCATTGCGCATCACCTCAACCATTTGACTAAAGTGAGTAAATCCAGGCCCATAAAATTCGATTTCATCCCCTACAGAAAAGAGGTTTCTCTGACGGATTGTCGCTTGTTTCGTCTCCTCGTCATAAGATAAGACTTCTCCGACAAATTTATACACAGGGATCTTACGACGTTCACCAAATAATTGTTCGTTTTCGCTAGGTGTATCGTAATAAAATCCTGTTGCTAGTTCTCGTTGAGCCACTTTCCATAACTCATCGATCCATTCTTGTTTGCAAACATAGTTTTCAGGATCTTCCATATAACTATCTACAGCTGCTTTATAAACATTTGCGACAGTTGATACATAATGGATCGACTTCATTCGACCTTCGATCTTAAAACTATCTACGCCATTTTCAATCAAGTCAGGAATATGTTCGATCATCGACATATCTACCGCACTCATCGAAAACTCTTCTTCAATCTCGCCAGCATCTGTCAAAGAGTTTCTCTCTTGTCCAAATGGCAAATCATACAATTCATATTTCCAACGACAAGATTGTGAACAGCCTCCACGATTGGCATCACGCATCGACATATGATTCGACAATGTACAACGTCCTGAATAAGAGATACACATTGCTCCATGAATAAATGCTTCAATCTCTACATCCGTATGTCGACGTATCTCAGCGACTTCTTCCATCGAAACTTCCCGAGCTAAAACTACACGTTCCAAGCCTTCTTCTTTCCAGAATTCCAATGTTTCATAGTTGGTAGCAGAAGCTTGAGTCGATAGATGGATAGGTAAGCCAGGGGCTTCTGTAGCACAGATCTCAATAAGTGCTGGATCAGAGACGATCACTGCGGAAATCCCCACATCGCGCAGGTTACGGAAAAATTCACCGGCTCCTTCATCATTTCCTTCATGTGTGACCATATTTGCTGCTACATACACTTTCGCTTGATGTTCTTTTGCGAATGCAACGCCTTCTGCCATTTCTTCATAGGTAAAGTTTCCTGCGCGACTACGTAACCCATAAGCATTACCACCAATATACACAGCATCTGCACCATAATGAATAGCTGTTTTTAGTTTTTCAAGCGTACCGGCTGGTGCTAAAACTTCCGGACGTTTTAATTTTCTTTTTGTTGTCATTTTATTTCACCATACTCCTTACTTGATAGATTCAGGATCAATATAAAAGAAACCTGTATCAAGTCCTCGATTCGTTGGATGTAATCCGTTGATCTTATTCGTCATTTCTTGTGCTAACGTTTCTGTCCATGTGTCTGCTAATAATGCTTTTTTTGCCTCAACAAATAATTTAGTGATCTCAACAAATGCTTCACCAGGCGTAAAAACGCCATCTAATTTCCAGGTACGGAAATGATGGGCATAAAGCTGTGGGAGTTCATTACTTAAATTGATGTCATTATTCGCAAAAATATGCGTACCATGTGAATCTTCATAAATCGAATAATGTGTATCTTCTTTTTTAGGTTCAGCGAGAAAGAGTCCTCTTTCACGATCTTTTTTTTCGTCCTGTTGCGTGTAGTTATAGTAATTTTGTAACAGTGGACGTTTCGATTGATGGATGCATGTAGCTCCATACACAAGTGTTTCTACAGGAATCTGTAACTTATTTTCCATTTCTTTCATCTCATCAAATGGCACTTCACGTGCTAAAACAGCAGAAATCGCCCCTTTTTTTGCCCAAAAATTGATTTGACGTGCACTCGTCACTAATGTTTCTGCATCAAAAACATAAGGGATACTCAACTCTGGATTTTTTCTCATTGTATAGATAATCCCAGTATCACCAACTGTGATCATGTCCACATTGATTTCTTTTAAAAATTGCAGATACTCTGGGACTTTTTTCATTTTTTCAGGATGAATGATCCCATTGACAGCTATATTTACTTTTTTACCGTAACGATGTGCCAGCGCAACTAATTCGCGTTGTTCTTCTCTTGTAAAAGAAGCTGGTAAGCGTAGACCGAAGCGTTCTTCCCCAAAATATAAGGTATCCACTCCTGCTTCAAGCAATTCTTCTGCTTGTTTCATTGATTCTATAGTAGTTATGATTTCGATCATCATTTCCTCCTCCTACAACTCCATAATAGTAGCACAGCTCTGAAAACTTTCCAATACTTCTTACATTTATTATTGATTGTAACGATACTGTAAAATAATTTCTGGCTTATCTATTGTTTCACCATTGATTTAGAAATAACTCCTTTAGAAAACCAAAAAACCCAAAAATTCAAATGATTTTTGGGTTTCTGGCTTGTCTATCAGAGCTAGCTATTTCTGTTGCGATCTCACTCTGTCATTATACTTTAACAGTTATTTTCTTAGGTTCACGCACATTCACTGTGATTTTGCCCTTCGAAGCGCCAACAGTGATTTGATCGCCTAAATGGATTTCTCCTCCAAGCAAAGCTTCGCTCAAACGATCTTCTACTTCTTTTTGTAATGCCCGTCTTAGTGGTCGTGCACCATACTCTGGATCAAAACCGACTTTCCCAATCACATCAACTGCTGCTGGCGTGATTTTCACTAAGATATCTTGTTCTTTCAACCGTTTGACGATCGATTGGCTCATGATTTGAACAATCGCATGGACTTCATCTTTTGTTAATGAATGGAAAACGACTGTCTCATCAATACGGTTCAAGAATTCAGGGCGGAAAGCTTTCTTCAGCTCTTCAAGTATCCGTTTTTGCATCGCTTGATGATCTTTAGTAATATCTTGGACGTTGAATCCAACATTTTTTTCCTCACGGATTTGAGTAGCGCCAATATTAGAAGTCATGATCATGATCGTATTTCTAAAGTCTACTTTTCTTCCTTTAGCATCTGTTAAATGACCGTCATCTAACACTTGTAATAATAAATTGAAGACATCTGGATGAGCTTTTTCCACTTCATCTAGCAAGATAACTGAGTAAGGTTTTTGACGAATTTTTTCCGTCAATTGTCCACCTTCATCATAACCCACATAGCCTGGAGGCGAACCGATCAAACGACTCGTACTATACTTCTCCATGAATTCAGACATGTCGACACGAATCAATGCGTCCTCTTCCCCAAACATTACTTCTGATAATGCTTTCGCCAATTCTGTTTTTCCGACTCCTGTTGGGCCTAAAAACATAAAGGAACCAATCGGGCGATTTGGATCTTTTAAGCCACTACGCGCCCGTCTGATCGCACGAGAAACAGCTTTGACCGCTTCATCTTGTCCAACAACACGTTCGTGAAGCAATGCTTCTAGTTCCAGTAATCGTTGACTTTCTTTCTTTTCTAACTGTTGCAATGGTACACCTGTCCACTCCGAAACAACTGTAGCTACATCTTCTTCAGTCACCCGATCCGCAAAGCCATTTTTATGTTTTGCTTCAATCGCTAAACGTTTTTCTAGTTTTTTCATTAAGCTTTTTTCTTGTCTACGTAAATGCGCAGCTGTTTCAAAATCTTGTTTTTGAATCGCCTGTTCTTTTTCTTTATTCACTTGATCGATCTCTTGTTTCAGTATCGTCGTTTCTGACAAATCGTCCGCTTGTTCCAATCGAACTTTCGCTGCCGATTCATCAATCAAGTCGATCGCTTTATCTGGTAACTGTCTGGAAGTGATATATCGAACAGAAAGATTGACTGCCGCTCGTACTGCTTCATCGGTGATCTCCACATGATGATGTTCCTCATAGCGTGAACGTAAACCACGTAAGATTTCTTCCGCTTCATCTGCTGTCGGTTCATCTACTTGGATACGTGCAAAGCGTCGCTCCAATGCCGAGTCTTTTTCAATGTATTTTTGGTATTCGTCTAATGTTGTCGCACCAATCGTCTGTAATTCTCCACGTGCTAACGCTGGTTTCAAAATATTCGATGCATCGATGGCACCTTCTGCGCCACCAGCACCAATCAATGTGTGTAATTCATCAATAAAGAGAATAACTTGACCATCATGATAAATTTCATCAATGACTTTTTTCATTCGATCTTCAAATTCTCCCCGATACTTCGTCCCAGCGACTAACGCCCCCATGTCTAACATCATCAGACGTTTTGCTTTCATCTCTTCAGGTACTTCACCTAAAATGATTTTTTGAGCCAATCCTTCTGCAATCGCAGTTTTACCGACCCCGGGTTCTCCAACTAAAACAGGGTTGTTTTTTGTTCGGCGACTAAGTATCTGGATCAACCGTTTGACTTCTCTTGAACGCCCTACGACTGGATCTAATCTGTTTTCTTTGGCTAACTTAGTTAAGTCTCTAGCTAATGAATCCAACGTAGGAGTACCTTGTGTCATTGCTCGCTTTTCTTGTGGATTTCGACGGCGAATACCACCGGTACTCGTGTCCGTACCCATCGTACGTTTCAATGACTGACGAACTTTGCTCAAACTGATTCCTAAGTTGATCATGATACGAGTAGCCATGATACTCTCATCTTTTAGTAGACTAAGTAAAATATGCTCAGTCCCCACTTTTTGTGCACCCATTTTATTTACTTCGCTATTTGCCAAAGCAAAAATTTGTTTCATTCGAGGAGAATAAGGGAGAAATACACCTTTTGCATAAGTTTTCACTGTACCATAACCGACTAAATGCTCGATTTCTTCATAAATATCTTTTTCATTCAATTTCATATCTCGTAATACTTTCCCAGCAATCCCGTTGGGTTCGATCACTAAAGCCAATAATATATGTTCTGAACTTACCGCTTGATGTTTGAAGCGTTTTGCTTCTTCTTGGGCAATTTCTAACACACGTTGTGCTCTTTCTGTAAATATTTCTGCCATTTAAATTTCACTCCCCATCTTCATAGCTTAATCGTTCTAAAAAGGCTCGTAGAATTCGAGCACGCGTATAATCTTCTGTCTCGTTGATGTTCAATGTATTTTTAGCAATCGCACTCAACATCAAGTTTCCCTCTTTTTTGGTAATGATTTGGTCTTCATATAGTTTCTGAATAATGGCGTAGGCATTTTTTTCATTGATTGTTTCGCCAAATAGCAAGTTGATTCGTTCAAGCATTTGTTTTTTATCCGACATTCTCACTTTAGCAATGCGGATATACCCACCACCACCACGTTTACTCTCAACCAAATAGCCACGTTGAATCGTAAAGCGTGTATTGATCACATAATTGATTTGTGAAGGAACGCAGTTAAATAGATCTGCCAATTCAATCCTTCGAAGCTCGATCATCTCGTTTTTTTCCAGGATCTTTTTTATATATGATTCAATTAGATCCGAAGTATTTTGTTGTGCCATCCCACTCATTCCTTTGACTAATATTGACCTTAATTATAGCGAATTTACAGGTAGAATGAAAGGAGAACGCTTGTTAGATATTTGATTCGAAGAATAACGATAAGCGACAATTTTTTTATGTAAATAAAAAAAACTAGGAATTCAATGAAGTCCCAGTTTTTCCAACGCGCCCAAGAGGAGTCGAACCCCTAACCTTTTGATCCGTAGTCAAACACTCTATCCAATTGAGCTATGGGCGCATATTCAATTAATTAAAAATAATCATACAATAGAACGTATAACTTTGCAACAAATAAAAAAAATCGGGAAGACAGGATTCGAACCTGCGACCCCTTGGTCCCAAACCAAGTGCTCTACCAAGCTGAGCTACTTCCCGAAAAAATAAAAAGACTACGCGCCCAAGAGGAGTCGAACCCCTAACCTTTTGATCCGTAGTCAAACACTCTATCCAATTGAGCTATGGGCGCATATTTGTAATGCCGAGGACCGGAATCGAACCGGTACGGTGATCACTCACCGCAGGATTTTAAGTCCTGTGCGTCTGCCAGTTCCGCCACCCCGGCGCGTAGTACATTGGCAAAGCGGAAAACGGGGTTCGAACCCGCGACCCCCACCTTGGCAAGGTGGTGCTCTACCACTGAGCTATTTCCGCGTATTTACGATGCCGGCTAAAGGACTTGAACCCTCGACCCTCTGATTACAAATCAGATGCTCTACCAACTGAGCTAAGCCGGCGTAAAAAAATAGAAACAATCATATGATGCGGGTGAAGGGACTTGAACCCCCACGCCGTAAGGCGCTAGATCCTAAATCTAGTGCGTCTGCCAATTCCGCCACACCCGCAAAAATATGAGCCGTACAGGGCTCGAACCTGTGACCCTCTGATTAAAAGTCAGATGCTCTACCAACTGAGCTAACGGCTCATATGGAGGTTAACGGGATCGAACCGCTGACCCTCTGCTTGTAAGGCAGATGCTCTCCCAGCTGAGCTAAACCTCCAAAGATAACAAAGCGTGGCGGCGTCCTACTCTCACAAGGGGCAACCCCTCACTACAATCGGCGCTAAGAAGCTTAACTTCTGTGTTCGGCATGGTTACAGGTGTATCCTTCTCGCCATCGCCACCACACTTGGTGTTATCTATGTTTGAGTAAATCTTGTTCACTCAAAACTGGATTTGAAGTATCAGTAAGAAACTCTCCGAGTTTTTCATTTTATTTTGGTTAAGTCCTCGATCGATTAGTATCAGTCCGCTCCATACATCACTGTACTTCCACTCCTGACCTATCTACCTGATCATCTCTCAGGGATCTTACTTTCTTAAAG